>CAYQRU010000016.1:2130-35402 GCA_964419945.1 uncultured Bacteroidales bacterium
TTTCCCGTACTTTCACCGCCTATGTTTTCGATCCAGTTCAAGGTTTGGGTAGTAAAAACCGGAGATTGCGGACGCTGGCCTTTGGGATAAACGGTATAATAGAACGAGCCTCCGGTGACATCTCCTCCGCTTTGCTTCCAGGTTTTAATATCAAAAGCTGCTAAATGCAGGACATCACTTCCTGTATAGGTGCCTAAATCAGTATTTTGAATATTGCCCACTCCACTATTCCAAACCCGGTAATAGTTGGTCGTTCCCTTTTGATTGATACCGATCCAGCTTCTATCGGCATCATATAGTCCCCATGCACCGGTGCGCCACACGGAGTAACTACGCCCTGGCAAATCAATCCAGATAGAGTTGGGCACTCCATTGGCGCTGGCCTCAACTACTGCAATGGGATGAGCAGAATTGCCGGCAAGGTCTGAAAGTCTTGTTCCGACCGCGATACCATCTAATTGCTGACTAAACTGTACACGGTTTCCGCTAAAGTTGATAACTACAACGATATCTTTAAAACCAGAAGAGCCTTTCAATTGATAAACGAGCAACTGGTCGTTGGTACTTCCTGCGCTGTTGGTAAATCCACTACCCCATTTATTCAGGTATGTTCTTCCTGATGCTCCGTAAATGTATTGCTTATGAATGCCTATCAACTGGTTAATAGCTGTTTTATGGCCGTCCTTATAAGGAGGATAATAACTCTGCCCACTGAGATGGTAGCCAAAATAGTCAGGGTAAAATACTGTTGGAATCCCGAGTTGGTTGTTGGTAAGAATGTAAGCATAAGCCAGTATGGCATCGTTTTGAATCAGTGAAGCAAAACCACTTCCTTCCCTGAAATCATGATTGTTAACGAAAGTAACCACATTTATACCGTTCAGTTTACCCTGATCAACAATTCCCGCATCAAAAACTCCCCGAACATTGTACCCATACTGATCACAGGCCTGTCTCAGCGCTTCGCGTAAAGAAAAATCAAAGATCCTCGGGGCAATGGCTTGTCTGGTGTCGTTGTCCATATAATTATAAACATTGTTGACCCAACCAGCCAGTTCGTCTGTGTTGGTACCATACCATTCACCTACCACCATGGGAGGAATCATACTGTTATCATACAGATTATCAAGAAGGTCGCCAACAAATTCAGGAGTAAAGTGTTTGATGGCATCCATACGGAAACCACGAATGCCGACATTGTTCCAGTTCCATCTCGTCCAGTCAAAAAGTTTATTTCTGGTATCAGTTTGAAACTGGTCGTAGTCGTAATAGAAATATATTGAATCCCATTCGCCTGCCAGATAAGTTTCTCTGTCTTGATTTGGTTTGAAGTTGCTCCAGTTCATCAGTCCTTGACCGCTGGGAACATAGTTGTAATTGGTATACGTCTGATAGTACAAGTCGTTAACAATATTTGCATTTAGGGGTACTGACCATATTCCGTGTATATAAAGATCGGAATAGCCGCTGCTGCGATTATTAAACAAAATATAAATGGCATCGCCGGAAGCATTAAAATCATCAGCCGATAGAGTAAGCTTAAATTCATCAATACCACAACCGCCTGCATCAATATTTCCCATAATATTTCTACCCAGCGAAACAGTATTATATGTTTGTCCGCAATCACCACCCCCGTTAGGTTCTGATTCATACAAATCAGAAAGTCCCTGCCAGCCAACTTTGTCGGTGTACATGTAAATTTTGTATTCCCAGTTATAGAATTTGCTGTGTTGCGAACGTGATCTGAACTTAAAATAGTAATCGCCGGCGTTATTTCCTGAACTTCCACCCAGTGGTAACACCACCCTCATCCGGTCGTAAGGGAAAGGGTTAGCACCGGAATTAGCTTTTTCCCAGGTATAAAAATTTACTGTATAGTTTTTCAAGCCGGGATTGTCTTCCACGCCACCTCCATCCCTATGATTAAACACAACATCGGCTACAGCTTTAATATTACTCCCGTTGAATGCGGCAATCAACTGATCCACGCCCGAACGGGTTCCAAATCCAGTAGCACCCTGGCCAAATTCGCCATAATCATATAAATCTTTGGGGTCATAACCATTGCTCCAGTTTCCGGAGCCTGTGCGGCTGAGAGGTGGCAACCATACAAGGGTAAAACCAGCGTCTCCCATCTCCTGAGTTTTGAGCCGGAGGGTATCCGCCCAATTTGCGTTTTGAACCGTTTTGGGGTAATCCCAATACCAACCCTGCATCATGAAGTCCTGGGCAGTAACTTTTACTGAATTAAAAATCGCAAACAACAAAACAATTACCAGGGTCCCGATAAATTTTTCATCTTTAAAGCATGTTTCTGCATTTTTCATATAACCGAAGAAAATTTAATTAATTATAAATAATGCTTTCCCGGACAATCTAGTAAATTAGTGATCATGTTATAATTAGTATTAGCTCAAATCATTTCCATAATCCTTAGGCTCTCGCGGCCTGAAGAATTGGGTTCCTTTAGTCAAAGTTGATGAAATGCCTTCGTCCTGATCCAATTTTGTTAATGAATTAAACAGGAAAAGAGCAAAATTATACAATTTCACTTTGATTTAAAACACACCCTTAAACAATATTTGCAGTCATGAAGCAGTCAATATACTCCTGTTATTCAATTGTTTTATTCACCACCTCAATCGCCCCGTATCCATACTTTTTAAAAGAGGCATTCTGAGCCTGATACTCTTCATATTGTTTGAGCAGTTCCAGCAGCGTGTTACGCAATGTTCCGTTACCTATCCCATGAATGAAAATAATTTTGCGGTATTGTGATTCCAGCGCACTTTCAATACACTGTGTAAAATAATCCGTCTGGATCTTAAGGATTTCAAACTGTGAAAGCTTTGTGAAGTTTTCTTTAAGCGCCGAGATGTGAAGATCTACTTCCGCCTCGAAAGGAGCAACACGGTGTTTGTCAATCAACGATTTGGGCTTTTCAATGATGATTGGCGATTCAAATTCCTGACTGGCAACTGAAATTTTTAAAGACTCGGGATCAGGCTCTGAAGCCTGTACAACTGACAAATTAATTAATAAAACCTTTTCAGCAATAAATGCATTCGTCACGTAATTATCTTCCTTCAGGAAACGGGCAGGTTTCAGTCGATATGCTGCATTTACAGGCATAATAAGACGCGAAACCAGTTCTTTTTGAAATATCATCTGAATACTTCCTTCAAGCCAGGAATTCAAGTTTTCACGTGTAACGGTGACAATTGATATCCCTGACTCAGCAGGAAGAATATCGTAATCCATACCTGCATATTGATTATCTGGATGCCGTAGCAGAAATGAATAGAGTATGTCGTAATCCGTAGGATTCAGCAAACAGATGTCAAGTAAACCGGTGATAAGCCATTTCTGATCATGAGGGCGAAAGGCAAGCCATACATTGCCAGATTCTGAACCTTTGACTTTACGTAATGGGAATACTCTTTCTGCTTTTTGTTCTTCTGGAGGCAAACTTTTGGATTGTTCTGCACTAATTTCATTTTCTCCTGATGACAAGGGAAATTCTGATATTTTATTAAAAAAACGGGAGTTGGTATCCTGGATTTCTATCCTGATCAGTTCATTTGTCAGTGTTGGTATTTCAAAGCCGTCTTCGATAGCTACACTGACCATTGAAGGGCTGATGATCTTTGTAACAATCCCACCACCACTGGAGTTTAAAAACCTGACTTTATCTCCTGGTTTGAATTTCATAGTATCGGTTTTTTTTGCAACCAGAATCCTGAATCTTTATCAGGTATAAAAATGTAAAATAATCACAGATAATGCATTATTTTCCCGTTAAGGTATATAGCACTGATTCTACCCTGATGTACCTGTTTTCAAAACATCTGGTTCGGTAACATCTTAACTTATTCATAATAATTTGTTAAGATTTAACTAATTCTTCTTTGATGAGATCATAATCTCGAGCATTTTCACAGCGGCATCGGGTATGGATGTACCAGGTCCGAAAATTGCTATGGCTCCGGCCTTGTATAGAAAATCATAATCCTGTGGTGGAATCACACCACCAACAATTACCAGGATATCTTCGCGCCCATGCTTTTTTAATGCTTCTATAACCTGTGGTACCAATGTTTTATGCCCTGCGGCCAGGCTTGAAACGCCAAGAATATGTACATCATTCTCAACAGCCTGTTTTGCAGCCTCGGCAGGGGTTTGAAACAATGGTCCGACATCTACATCAAAACCAATGTCAGCATATCCTGTAGCAACTACCTTTGCACCACGGTCGTGACCATCCTGACCCATTTTGGCGATCATAATGCGTGGACGGCGACCTTCAAGGGCAGCAAATTCATCGGCCAATGCACATGCCTTGCGGAATAAATCATCATCTTTGGACTCTGAGGAGTAAACTCCTGAAATACTTCTGATCACGGCTTTATATCTCCCATATACTTTTTCGAGAGCAAATGAAATCTCACCCAAAGAAGCACGTTTGCGTACAGCATCAATGGATAGAGCCAGCAGGTTGCCTCTATTCATAGAGGCGGCATTGGTTAATGCATCCAATGCTGCCTGAACTTCTTCGTTATTACGGATTGTTCTCAACTGTGCCAGCCTTTTGATCTGCGATTCTCTGACAGCAGTGTTATCAACCTCGAGGGTTTCTATTGGATCTTCCTTTTCGAGCCGGAATTTATTTACGCCGAGAATGGTGTCTTTACCAGCATCAATTCGCGCCTGGCGACGGGCTGCTGCTTCTTCGATCCTCATTTTTGGAACCCCCGTTTCAATGGCCCTGGCCATTCCTCCGAGAGATTCAATTTCTTCAATCAGCAGCCATGCCTTCTGAGCCAGTTCATGTGTAAGAGATTCCACGTAATATGAGCCGGCCCATGGATCAACAGCTTTGCAAATATTAGTTTCTTCCTGCAAATAAATCTGTGTATTACGCGCAATGCGGGCCGAAAAATCAGTTGGCAGGGCAATTGCCTCGTCGAGTGCGTTGGTATGTAATGACTGCGTGTGACCTAACGCTGCTGCCATTGCTTCAATACAGGTTCTTGCAACATTATTGAACGGATCTTGTTCGGTGAGACTCCAACCGGAGGTCTGGCTATGTGTTCGCAATGCCATTGATTTGGAGTCTTTGGGATTGAATTGCTTTACTATCTTGGCCCACAGCATTCTCGCAGCCCTCATTTTAGCAACCTCCATGAAATGGTTCATTCCCACAGCCCAGAAAAAAGAGAGGCGAGGAGCAAAATTGTCAATAGGAATACCTGCGGCAATACCTGTACGTAAGTATTCTAAACCGTCGGCCAGCGTATATGCCAGTTCCAGATCAGCCGTGGCACCGGCTTCCTGCATATGATAACCGCTGATACTGATTGAATTAAACTTCTTCATGTGCTGAGAAGTAAATTCAAAAATATCGGCGATGATTTTCATTGAGGGAAGTGGCGGATAAATATAAGTGTTGCGAACCATAAATTCTTTGAGAATATCGTTTTGAATGGTACCGCTGAGTTTATCCATTGATACACCCTGCTCTTCTGCCGCCACGATATAAAATGCCATAATAGGGAGCACAGCTCCATTCATGGTCATCGAAACCGACATTTTGTCGAGAGGAATCTGATCGAACAGAATCTTCATATCGAGGATAGAATCAATTGCAACACCGGCTTTCCCCACATCACCAACAACACGCTCGTGATCAGAGTCATAACCACGGTGCGTGGCAAGGTCGAATGCTACTGAAAGCCCCATCTGACCTGCTGCCAGATTGCGGCGATAAAAGGCGTTCGATTCTTCAGCAGTCGAAAAACCGGCATATTGACGGATCGTCCAGGGACGCATCACATACATAGTACTATAAGGACCGTGCAGATAAGGTGGAATCCCGGCAGCATAATGCAGATGTTCCATACCGGCTAAATCGTCGGCCGTGTATATGGGTTTTACTTTAATGCGTTCGTTTGTAATCCATGTACAGGAAGGCGATTCAGTTGTTTTTGCGCTTTCCGGTATGTAGAATTCACTGAATTTTATTTTGCTGAAATCTGGTCGCATGTTTTACTTCGGATTTTCGATTTTCTAATATAGACTTATGAATAACATATTGTTTAATACTACTTTATGAAAAGAATTATGTGTCTTACTCCATAATTCCGAGCCTTTTCTGAAACCCGGCCAATATAGCAAGCAAATTGCTTCTGATGTGGATAAACTCAGAAATTCCTGCCTGCCTGAATTCTTCTATATGCTCTTTCGGGTACCCGGCAAGTACCGGTATTGCTGGACTACCTGTTTCCTTCAGTTGCCAACATATCTTCGGAACCAATTCAACATACTCTTCGTCGGAACTGCAAATTACAACCAAAGTGGGCTGTTGTTTTTTGATGGCTTCAATACCATCTTCCACCGAAGTAAATCCAGCATTGTCTATTACCCTGTAACCAGCACAACCAAAGAATCCGGTACTAAAAGCTGCCCGTGCCTTACGCATTGCCAGATTGCCAATTGTGAACAAAAATACTGATGGTTGTTCATTACCGGTCTCGGTATAAATTTCAGTTGCCAGGCGAAGGTCTTCAAACGCATCAGATAGTCTTCCAGGTACAATAGTTTTGTATTTTGTGATTATTTTCTCAGGCTCCTGTTCACCCGAAGGAGCTTCCTGTATTCTTTCAAGCATGCCTTCGTCAGGGTTGGGATGTTGATTGGTACCAAGCAAAACCATGCGGCGGTTAGCCAGATCTTCGGTGTATTGTTTTGCATTTTTCTCAACTTCATCCTGGATAAATCCTGATTTCACGGCTTCAGTCATCCCACCCATCTGTTCAACTCTTACAAATAAATCCCATGCCTGACTGGCAATACTGAATGTAAGCTGCTCAATATAGTAAGATCCTGCTGAAGGATCAATGACCTTGTCGAGATAAGTTTCCTCCTTGAGAAGAATCTGCTGGTTACGTGCAATGCGCCTTGAAAAGTCATCAGTATCTTTAAAAGGAGTATCATAAGGATTAACTGTAATGGTGTCAACACCAGCAATGGCCGCAGCCATTGCTTCAGTGGTTGTGCGCAGCATGTTTACATAAGGATCATAAACAGTTTTGTTCCAATTCGAGGTGATGGCATGGATATGAGCCATCATACTTTCTGTGCCTGATGGTTTATACGCTTCAACCATGCGTGTCCAAAGTAACCGGGCTGCACGAAACTTCGC
The DNA here is from genome assembly GCA_964419945.1 of uncultured Bacteroidales bacterium. Taxonomy (GTDB): domain Bacteria; phylum Bacteroidota; class Bacteroidia; order Bacteroidales; family JAAYJT01; genus JAAYJT01. Next base: position 9,335 of record CAYQRU010000016.1, read on the forward strand.
TATTTCCAAAAAATAATTACTTCCAACCGAAAGGATAAGCGTGATCCGTTTTGCAATATCATCAACTTTCAGTCCTTTTGCACTGAGCATTGCCAGATAGCCAGAAGCTGAAGCCAGAGTATAGGCAAGTTCCTGCACAATGTTTGCACCGCTGTCATGAAAATAATGCCCGTTGATGCTAATCAGTCTGATTCTGGGTGTTTGACTGCATCCCTTCATGATGAGTTCAAAGGCCTGATCAAAGTCAGTGGATTCATTTTGATAAAAATTACCGTGAAGTAATAAATAACTGATTGGATCAAAATCAAATGATCCACGTAAAAGTATTGATTCAAAACTCATTTCAATGCAGGCTTCCATCAGATGGTTCAGTAAAACCGGATAATTCCGGCAACTATAGTAATGTATTTCGGTTTCAGCCAATGGAATGTTCCTGAGTAAAGTGATAAAATCAGCCGCTGATTCTACTTCGCTCACATCAAAGCTGAGGGCGTTAGCCCCTTTGGCGAGTGCGTCAAGTGCAATACGATTAGCTTCCTGCAAATCTGATACATCTATATCCTGGCATATTTTCCATGTGTTATCCCTTACTTTGTTACTTCTGACAAAAGGGTATCTGCCTGGATGTGAACCAATATGTGGCAAATGAGAGATGTGTTCTGCACGGTAATATGGTTTTATACTAATCCCTTCAGGTGTTTTCCATATGAGTTTTTTATCGTAATCGGCACCCTTGAGGTCTTCAATGATCCTGGTTTCCCACTCTTCTGTGGTTACGGGTGGAAATTCAGCAAAAAGCTTTTTATGAGTTTCTTTGTTATCCATCGCCTTTAAACAAATTTTGAAAAGTGATGCAAAGGTAAGGTTTTCCGCAGACAGGAAATTGAAAACATTTTTTCAAAACTTATTGCCATTTGATTGTATTTGTTGTAATTTAGCGCCTTCAAATTTTACCATTAAATTAAGTAATATACGTCAAGGAGAAAAATTTTTACAATTAGACCTTTAATGACTTGATATCTAGTAAAATAATTATTTTTTTCAAAACTTAACTGCTTCAAAAATCTGACAGTTATGTAAAAAACCTGAATCAAGACAAAATAAACCTTCCAGCAAATTCAGAGAATCTAATCTAATGTTAACCTTAAAAACACAATCATGAAAAGAAAATCACTCTTACTGTTCATCGCAATGTTCTTTTTAGGACTTGCTCCTTCCATGTCTCAGATCACCTGCGTTCCCTCCGAGCCAACAGATCTTGATGCCGTGGTAATTACCCTCAATACTGCAGGAACAGGCCTTCAGGGATATACAGGCAATGTTTATGCACATACCGGAGTAACAATTGCCGGAGTTGGTGCATGGCAATATGTGATCGGAAGCTGGGGAAACAATGCTACGCAACCCATGCTGACCAACATTTCACCTGGTATTTACCAGTTGACTATTTCTCCGAGTATCAGGGCCTTCTATGGCGTTCCCGATAACCAGGATATCATTGCCATGTGTTTCGTTTTCCGCAGCGAAAATGGCTCACAGCAAACCATTGATCTTTTCTGGCAGGTATATGGAGTTCCCATTCCAGATCCTGTTCCGGTAACCTTTAATGTAGATTTGAGTTATGCTTTTGGATTTAATCCGGCAACCGACGATATATACATTACCGGTTCGATGGTCTCCTGGGCTATGCCGGGTACAAATCCCAATATGGAAATGCAACCGGTTACCGGTAATCCAATGATGTATACACTCACCCTGACTCTTGATCCCGGCTATTACGACTATAAATATTTTCGCGTGATTGACAACACACCTTCATGGGATTTTGGTGAATGGCCAGGTGATCCCAATCGCAATGTCCATGTGCAGGATACCATGATAGTAAACGATGTTTGGGGATTTTTAATCCCTCCGCTTTTCGGGGATGCAAACTGTGACGGATTGGTAAATATTCTTGATATCGTTGTGATAAATGCATTTATCATGGGTGAGAACCCTGAGCCATTTTGCTTTCATAACGCGGATGTAAATTATGATGGGGAGATTAATCTGCTTGATATTGTGGGAACCGTAAATATCATCCTAGGAGGTGAATAATGCTTCCTGGCTGCCCTGCTTATTGTTGAAACCACCAAACAAAAAGGGAGGCTCATTGAAATTGTAAGAATAAGGAAACAGGAATGCCATACATGAAAAAGTGCCTGATATATCTGAATTACATTCTTTTCATAATGGGATTGATCCAGTCAATCAATGCTCAGGATCCAGCTTTTTCGCAGTTTTATGGCAATCCTGTTTTTTTGAATCCGGCGCTTGCCGGCAACAAACTTTGTCCCCGTATTACGCTAAACTACAGGAATCAATGGCCTTCGATCCCAGCCAGCTTTGTCACCTACAGTGTCTCATATGATCAGTTTGTACCTGCATTGAATGGTGCAGTAGCGATATTGGTTGTTTCAGACAACGCCGGTGAGGGTATACTTACAAACAATTCTTTCAGTGGCATTTATTCTTACCGGATTAAACTTTCAGAATTTGTTGTAATGAATGCTGCCCTTCAGGCATCTTACCAGCAACTGAACCTTGATTGGAATAAATTGATATTTGCTGACCAGTTGGCAAACCGTACCTCTGCTAACCAATTACCACCCACAAATGAGCCTCAGCCAGGAAGTTTAACCAAAGTATTCCCTGATTTTTCGGCTGGTTTTATTATTGGTTACCGCGAAAGTATTTACGGTGGTCTGGCTGTTCACCATCTTACCCAGCCTGATAATGGATTTTATGCGAATTCAGGTAGTAAACAATTAATGAAAGTTACAGCACATGCGGGTGCCATTTTCAACCTTGATCCCGGTGACAAGTTTGCTGACATAAAATTTATTCCATCGTTTTCTCCAAACTTCCTGTATCAGCAGCAGGGTGATTTCCGTCAAATGAACATTGGCGCAAGTTTTAATATTTATCCGTTTGTTGCCGGTGTGTGGTTCCGCTATAATTTCGATAATCCTGATGCTGCTATAGCTTTGCTTGGATTTGAACATAATCAGTTCAAGATTGGCTATGCATACGATTATACAGTTTCAAAACTCACCAATGCAACTGGCGGTGCTCATGAAATATCTCTGGCCTATATTTTTGATTGTTATCACGGATCGGTAAAAAGTGATAGGATCAGAGCAATAAAATGTCCATCTTTTTAGTTATTTGTGAGTAATTAAAATTTCAATCCACAATGATCCTGAAGAAAAGAAGCTTCGCATTAGTGATCCCGTTTGTATTTATTGCGCTCATTTCATCTTGTAGCAAAGAAACTTCCAGAACAACCGGCTGGGGATACAATGATTCAAAAACCGGAGGTTTTGAAGTACCGCAATACCGTGAACAAATAACCGGTCCGGGCCTTGTGTTTATTGAAGGCGGCAGTTTTGTGATGGGGCGAACCATGGATCATCCCATGCAGGAATGGGATAATATCGAAAGAAAAGTTACCGTTCCCAGTTTTTATATTGATGAAACGGAAGTGTCAAACCTGGATTATATCGAATATCTGTACTGGCTTGAAAGGATTTTTGGCGAAACTAACCCGGAAGTTTATAAAAATGCATTACCTGATACGTTGGTCTGGCGTTCCCGTCTGGCATACAATGACCCACTGGTTGAGACTTATTTCAGGCATCCTGCTTACAAAAATTATCCTGTTGTTGGAGTATCCTGGCAGCAAGCCAACGAGTATTGCATTTGGCGAACCGACCGAGTCAACGAAATGCTTCTGATCAATCATGGGATTCTGAACTTCGATCCTGATCAGACTCCACGAGATAATTTTAGTACAGAAGCCTACCTTGCCGGGCAATATCAGGGTAATGTCAATAAAAATCTTCCCAATCTTGATCCCAAAAGCACCGGAGAGCGTATTGTAAAACTTGAGGACGGAATCCTGTTGCCGCGATACAGGCTTCCCACCGAAGCTGAATGGGAATTTGCAGCGCTGGGGCTGATTGGTAATTCAAAATACGAACGTATTACCGAGAGGCGGATGTATCCCTGGCAAGGTGATAATATCAGAGCCGAAAACAGGAAAGATTACGGTTCGTTAATGGCAAACTTCCGGAGGGGGCGCGGTGATTATATGGGCATAGCCGGTTCGTTGAATGATGCTGCTGATATTCCTGCGGATGTTAAATCTTACTGGCCTAATGACTACGGACTTTATAACATGGGCGGAAATGTGGCCGAATGGGTACAGGATGTTTACAGACCAATGACATTCAACGATGTTGACGACTATCGCCCCTTTCGGGGCAACGTGTTCACAACCAAGGAAACATTACCTGATGGACAGTTGGTTGACAAAGATAGCCTTGGTCGCATCAGATACAGAGATATTACCGATGAAGAAGCTTCGAAAAGGTTTAATTATCGTACAGCCGATAATATCAATTACCTTGATGGTGATAAGCGATCGCTCATTGACGGCAACTGGAATGATAATAACTATGCAGAAAATACTACTGAGAAAATGTATGAATACGGCAAAACTTCCTTGATAAGCGACAAGTCCCGGGTTTATAAAGGGGGTTCATGGCGGGATCCGGCATATTTTCTCTCGCCGGGAGCACGCCGTTTCCTTGACGAAGACAAATCTACCAATTACATTGGGTTTCGATGCGCCATGACTCGTACAGGCAGCACAATCAGCGCCAAAAAATAAGAATAATCTTTTGCGTTGTCGGGAAAGTTCATGTACTCATCATTACCTTATTCCTCATGATTTAACCTTCGAAGGGATAATTATTGTCTAACAGATTTTCCTTTATGGATTTATCCCGGATTTATAAAATCTTTTGCGAATTTCCCTGCCTCAGCACCGATTCCAGAAATATTCAGCCAGGCTGCATTTTTTTAGCCCTCAGGGGTGAAGTCTTTAATGGTAATGCCTTTGCCGAAGATGCTCTGAGCCGTGGAGCATCGTACGCAATTGTTGATGATCCAGCAGTTGTTACTTCAGATAAATTTATTCTGGTAAGTAGCACACTCAATACCTTACAACATTTGGCGCTTCATCACCGAAAACACTTCAATTTACCCGTGCTTGCCATTACAGGCACGAATGGTAAAACTACCACCAGGGAACTTATTACCTCAGTGCTTTCCAAGAAGTATAATGTTCTCTCAACCAAAGGTAATCTTAACAATCATATTGGTGTTCCTTTGACACTGCTCGAACTAAATCAGGCGCACCGAATCGCTGTTATTGAAATGGGCGCCAACCATATGGGTGAAATCAGTGCACTATGCGAATTGGCTCAGCCTGCTTACGGTCTGATTACAAATATCGGAAAAGCACACCTCGAAGGATTCGGAAGTTTTGAAGGCGTGATTGCTGCTAAAACAGAGCTATATACATATATCCGGTCACAATTGGGAAAAGTGTTCGTTAACAACGATAACGAATTACTGATGAAATTTACACATGGTCTTTCACTCGTGAGCTATGGACTGAATCAAAAAGCAGATTATCGTGCTGAAATCATTGGCAGCGATCCATTTCTTGCTTTAAAATGTTCTGAAAATTGTAAGGTTTTTGACATTCAAACCCATATTACCGGAGCATATAATGCTGAAAATGTATTAGCTGCTGTTGCCATTGGTCGTTATTTCGGAGTCGGGGCGGAGTTATTAATAAATGCTATAACCTCTTATAAACCACAAAATAACCGTTCACAAATTATTGATACCGGTAGAAACCAATTGATTCTTGATGCTTACAATGCCAATCCGTCAAGCATGGCAGCAGCGTTGAACAATTTTGAAAAAAAGTCAGGGCAGCCCAAAATGATTATTCTTGGCGATATGTTCGAACTTGGGATTTATAGCCAAGCAGAGCACAGAAATGTATTGGAAATTGCACTACGTTCAAAACCAGGTCTAATAATTTTTGTTGGAGAAAGCTTTTTCAGACTTAAAAACAATCAGACTTCCTGCTTTTTCTTTCAAAATACAGAGGAAGCAAAGGATTGGTTAAGGCGAAACAAAATAGATGGTTATCAAATACTCATCAAAGGTTCCCGAAAAAATCAGCTTGAAAATCTTGTAGAAAACCTTTGAGTCCGCTCATGAATAAAATCGGAAGAAATTTATTTAAGGTGACCGGGATCATGTCTGGGACTTCGCTCGATGGAGCCGACTTTGCCGCATGTACCTTTGCCTTTAACCATGGAAGGTGGGAATATACTATTGAGCACGCAATCACCTTTGCTTATTCAATGGAATGGAAAAACAGACTGAAAACTTTATTAAATTCTTCAGCAGATGATTTTGCCAAAGTTCATTATGACTATGGAAGATTAACAGGAAAAATGGCCAAACGATTCCACCTGGAAACCGGATTTGATCCTTTGTTCATTGCTACGCACGGGCACACCATTTTTCATAATCCTGCCGGTGGATACACAATCCAGGCGGGCAGTGGGGCAGCAGTGGCAATCGCTGCCGAAAAGCCTGTTATCTGCGATTTCAGAGCTAATGATGTGTGCCTTGGCGGACAGGGTGCTCCATTGGTTCCGATTGGAGACAAGTTGCTTTTCAGTAAGTATGACGCCTGCCTCAACCTTGGAGGATTCTCAAATATATCTTTTGAAAAGGAAAATTCACGCTTTGCATTTGATATATGTCCTGTAAACACTGTATTGAATTTTTTGTCAAATAAGATGAATCTTGATTATGATCAGGAAGGTAATCTAGCAAGGCAGGGTAAAGTCCTAAAAACTTTGCTCGACCAATTGAATGCATTGACATATTTTAAAACCTCTCCACCCAAATCGCTCAGCGTTGAATGGCTCAATCGGCATGTATTACCTCTGCTTCAACCACAAGACAGGACTGTACCGGATTTACTCCGCACTTTGGTTGAACATATTGCTATCCAGATTTCTGATGTACTAAGAACTTATAAGATCAAAAATACTTTGATTACCGGCGGTGGTGTTCATAACAGGTTTCTGATAGAAAGATTGAAAACATTATCTTTATGTAAGTTGGTAGTTCCGGAAAACAAACTGGTTGATTATAAGGAAGCTCTTGTTTTTGCATTTCTTGGTCTGCTTCGTTGGATAGAACAACCGAATTGTCTCGCCTCAGCCACCGGTGCCAGTGGAAATGCTGTTGGAGGTGCTGTTTATCTTCCTTCAAAATAAGCCTGCACAACCAACGTTTTCTGCACATGATCATGCACAACCTTAAAAAATGATTAAAAAAAACTTCTTATCCGTTGCGATTCTTCTATGGATGCTTAACCAGCAGGTTATTGCACAGCATACCAGGACATTGCCATGCTTTGCAGAACAATTCAGACATGCCGAAACATTATTTGAGCTCGAAAAATATGCTGCAGCACGGGCCTTGTTTGAATCCATTGCTGATGCAGATTCAGAGGGCGATCAGATGCTTAAAATTCAGGCCTCTTATTATGTTGCCCTTTGTGCTGCAGAACTTGACAATAAAGATGCTGAATACCTTCTGGAAAAGTTTATAGAAACATATAAAGAAAGCTCCATGATAAACCAGGCGTGGTTTAAACTTGGTACATTACAGTTCAGGAAAAAGGGCTATCGAAATGCGTTACGCTCATTCAACGAGGTGAAAGAGATTGCTTTAAGTAATAAAGAGCTGGCAGAATTATATTTTAATAAAGGTTACTGTTACCTTCGTCAGGGTGATTTTCCCAGAGCCAGGCAGAACTTCAATCAATTGCGTAACACGCAGACTGTCTATACGATTCCGGCCACATATTACTACGCACATCTGGCCTATGTTGAAAATGATTTTGAAAAGGCCCTGAATGATTTCGAAATTATAAAAAATGAAGAACCATACAGCCAGCTTATTCCCTTTTATATTGTACACATTTATTACGAACAGAGACGATATGACAAGGTGATAGAACTGGGTGAGCCTCTCTATATCAGTAATAAAACACGTCAGAATCCTGAAGTTGGACGAATGCTTGGCGATTCCCATTACAGGCTTGGAAATTATGACAAGGCTTTGTTATATCTTGAAAACTATTTTATTAACAACCGTCGCCGTTTGACCCGCGAAGAATTTTATCAGATGGGATATCTGTATTACCTGGCTGAAAGGTATCAGGATGCTATTCGATATTTTCAGCCAGCCATCGGCACAGATGATTCAATCAGCCAGTACGCTTACTATCACCTCGCTGATGTATACATGAAAACCAATCAGAAGCAATATGCAGGAAATGCATTTTACTCTGCTTATCGTTTGCCATTCAATACATTTATTCGTGAAGACGCCCTCTTCAATTATGCCAGGTTGTCGCTTGAAACCAGCGTAAATCCTTATAATGAATCACTCAAGGCACTGAACCAGTACCTTGAAGATTTCCCGAACGGTCTCCGAAGGCAGGAAGCACTTTCGTACCTTGTTCATCTTTATCTTTCGGCGAATAATTACCGCGAAGCTCTTGCCTCAATTGAGAATATCAAAGTCAGAGATCAACGTCTCAATGAAGCCTACCAAAAAATCACCTATAACCGCGGTATTGAACTTTTCAACGACCGTGATTTCTTCAATGCAGTAGTTATGTTTAAAAAGTCTCAGGAAAATAATATAGACGGAACTATTTTTGCCAATTCACTTTTCTGGACCGGTGAAGCATATTTCAGACTTTCACAATTCGACCTGGCCATTAATTATTACAATCGTTTTCTGTCAGCGCCAGGTGCGCGCAATTTACCATTATTTCACATAGCACACTATAATACCGGCTATGCATGGTTCCAGCAGAAAAACTATAACCAGGCCATTCAATCATTTAATCATTTTCTGAAAAACGAAACCAAAGAAAATGTTAAAATTGTCAGTGATGCTTACCTGCGCATTGGCGATTCTCATTTTATAAGCAAGCGATATCAGGACGCAATTCCGAATTATGATAAGGCTTCGCATATAAATTCAGGTGAATCAGATTATGCCACTTTCCAGAAAGCACGTTCACAAGGGGCGTTGGGAAACCAGGTAGGGAAAATTACGACTCTCAGGGCATTCCAGCATCAGTACATCAACTCGCCTTATGCCGCTGAGGCATTCTATGAAATGGGTAACACTTCGTTGATCATCAATCAAAACAATGAAGCACTGCAATTCTTCAATACACTGATCACAAACTATCCTGCAAGCAATCTGGTTAAAACTGCCCTGATGAAGACAGGACTGGTTTACTTTAATATCAGCGATAACAACAAAGCCCTGGAAACTTTTAAGAAGGTAGTGAAAGATTATCCCGGTTCACCGGAAGCTCATGAAGCAATTGCCAATATAAGGAATATTTATGTTGATTTAAACCGTGTAGATGAGTTTATTACCTATTCACAAAACCTGTCTTTTGTACAAGTCACTGACAGGGAACAGGATTCGCTGATCTATATCGCTGCTTTGAACAAATACATGGAAAATGATTGTCCCAGTGCCAAACTGAGTTTTGCGAACTATCTGAAGCGTTTTCCACTGGGATTCTATTCTTTGAACGCAAATTACTATAAAGCGGAATGTGAATTCCGATCCAATCAATTGGCCGAAGCGCTTCAGGGATATGAAAATGTGATTGCGCTACCTCGTTCAGAATTCACTGAACGCTCGTTGCAACAAGCTGCACGCATCAACCAGACCATGAACAACTATATCAAAGCCCGGGAACAATATATTCAGATTGAAGAACTTTCAGGAAACCCTGCCAACCGCATTGAAGCCATAACCGGACAACTCTTTACAAGCTATAAGCTTGATGACCATTATGCTGTGCTTACAGCGGCTGATAAACTCATTATAGATAGCAGAGTTCCGGAAACGTCACTCGCAGAAATTCATTTAATGGCTGGAAAATCAGCGATGGCACTTAAACAGGATGCAAAAGCTGTTGAATCTCTCAGGCAAACCATACGTTTTTCGCCACAAGGTAGTTTTGGTGCAGAAGCCAGTTACTATCTTGCTTTGATTCTTTGCGAACAAAATAAAAATGAAGACGCTGAAGACACCATTTTTGATCTTGCGGCTAACTATGCCTCATACGATCATTGGGTAGCCTCCGGTTTTATCTTATTATCAGATATTTACCGGAAAACCGGAAATATTTTCCAGGCACGCCAAACTCTGCTAAGCGTAATTGAAAATCACCAGGGTGAAGCATTGCGGGAGGTAGCAAGAAACAAACTCAACGAATTGCCACAGGAAGGCGGTAATTAAAATCCTGAAAATAAACAGTTATGAAATATTTTCAAGCCAAAATAATCATTATCGTATTTTATACAGCAGTATTTTTGGGGGGTTCACTTAGCCTGAAGAGCCAAACTCCTCAAAGGGAAGAAATAACAGTAATTGCTCCTTACGAGCCTACCCTGCCTGATGTAACAAAAATCAACCTTCAACCGAAAATTGAAGCCAGTGAGTCGAAATTGCCACCGCTGGAGATCAGTATCACACCTGTAAAGATGAATGTGCTCCACAGCATTGAGCATTTACAGGAAGCTACCCCTCCCGCCGAAAAGATCAACACTATTTACCGTAACCATATCCGTGCTGGATTGGGTAATTATCTGACACCGTATCTTGAATTTAATGCAGGGAGTCTACGGAACCAGGATTACCTCCTGAATATGCATTTCAGGCACATTTCCTCTATAGGAAAAATAAAGAATTATGGCCACAGTACATTCGCTGATAATATGTTGCGGCTTTCAGGCAGGAGATTTTTTAAACGAATAACACTCGGCACTGAATTGAACTACGATCATCAGGTTTTGCACCATTATGGATTTCTTAAAGCTGAGTTTCCTGATTCGGTTTTTGAAACATCAAAAGATCAGTTGCGGCAGCGTTTTAACCATGCAGGCATTTCTTTGCTCGCACAAAGCAATTATAAAGAACCAGAAAACATTCATTTTGAAGGATCATTATCCTATGACTTCATCCATGATATATTCGAAACATCAGGCCACCGGTTTAAAGGTAACGCCCACCTGAACACAATGTATAAACTCTTTCGAACTAATGATAATCAAAATATAGGAATAAATGCAGGGATAGACAGCTATAACAATACCGATAGTGTTAAGACCAGTAAAAACACACTCATTCAACTTCAGCCTTATCTGAAATTCAAATACCAGGAGTATGAAATCAAAGCAGGATTGGGACTTGCCTTCGATAGCGACAGTTCCATCCATTTCAGCATTTATCCCCTGGCTGAAGGTCGGCTCCAACTCATTGAGAACAAGGCTGGCATTTTTGTTGGTATTGACGGGGAAAAGCAAGCAAATTCGTTTCACAATCTCGTCCAACAGAATCCATTTGTACAATCTGTGCTCGAATACCGCAGCAGTTCGATGAAACTGAGGTTTTACGGTGGATTCCAGGCAAGCATTGGTAAACATCTCGATATGACCATCAGGGGTTCAAATACAATAATGAGTGATATGCCATTATTCGTCAATGATACCATTGCCCCTTTCAATCGTTTTACTGTTGTTTATGACGATTTGAACATTGTACAAGGAAAATTTGCAGCAACCTTCTCCCTTTCACAAAAACTAAGAATCGTAACAGGATTTGATATCTTTCATTATACTACTGATAATCAAACGAAAGCATGGCATATGCCATCCCTGAAAACGTATTTTGATGGATGGTACAACTACTCAGAAAAACTGGCTTTTCGTGGTTCTTTGCATATCAACGGGAAATCATGGGCAAATGTATGGAACAGCAACCTGAGCAAATTTGAAGAAAAGCAACTTGACTCATGGGTCAATTTGAGTCTTGGTGCTACATACCGGTTTTCTGATCAGTTACATTTTTTCCTGGACGCCCGCAATCTAACCGCTGACAGGCATTTTTACTGGTATAACTACCCCAGTCAGCGGTTGAATATTATGGCAGGAGCAGGTTTTTCATTTTGATCCATTTTCAAAAGTGGTATTTCAATATTGCCTATGTGCATAGAGGTTTCAACAAATTTGTTTTCTGAACTGAAACGAAGCGTATGTCTGCAAGGTGGAATCTCTCACGAGTTGCGAATTTCAGAAAGGAATTCCGGTACATCCTGAACACTCTTTAGGTATTTAAAGTTTATGATTATATGCGTTTTAAGAATTCCCATTGTGCATTCTACCTGTTTTTTACATATGCTGTAAAATTCTTGAGTGAATTCCAAAAAATGATTTCCAATTTATGCTGTTACCTGTTGATAACTTCCTTGTTCCAATCGTACAAGGTGGTCTATTAATCCAGCTATTTTGAGTACTTTTGCATGTTGATTATAAAGATTTTATTTCATTGAATATGAGTGAGGTACTAAAAGAAAAAACGAACGGGAACAGCGATTACACAGCCAGTAACATACAGGTACTCGAAGGACTTGAGGCCGTCAGGAAACGTCCTGCCATGTATATTGGTGATACTGGTACAAGGGGGCTGCATCATCTTGTTTACGAAGTAGTTGATAATTCAATAGATGAGGCATTGGCAGGCTATTGCACCAACATTGAAGTTTTTATACACCCGGACAATTTCATTACCGTTACTGACAATGGTCGTGGAATTCCGGTTGATATACACGAAAAAGAAAACCGCTCTGCGCTTGAGGTTGTAATGACTGTACTCCATGCAGGTGGTAAGTTTAACAAGGAATCTTACAAAGTTTCCGGAGGTTTGCATGGAGTGGGTGTAAGTTGTGTAAATGCACTCAGCACTTCCATGAAAGTAGACGTACACCGTAACGGAAAAATTTACAGGCAGGAATATGCGTGTGGCAAACCCCTTTACGAAGTTAAAGAAATTGGTGAAAGCGACAGGACCGGTACGATTGTTACCTTTAAAGCTGATGATTCGATTTTTACCGTTAATGAATTTGATTACGATACACTGAGTTCACGTCTTCGCGAACTTGCCTTCCTGAACAAAGGCATCAGTCTAACAATAACGGATGAAAGAAAACGCAATGGCAACGGGAATGGGGATAGTAATCCTGTGACCCAAACTTTCTATTCGGAAGAAGGACTCAAGGATTTCATTAAATACCTGGATGCCAACCGTGAAAAGCTTATCCCTGAACCGATTACTATCGAAGGAGAGAAAAATAGCATTCCTGTCGAGATAGCCATGCAGTACAATACTTCGTTTGCCGAGAATATTCACTCTTATGTTAACAACATCAATACACACGAAGGAGGTACCCACCTTGCAGGGTTCAGAAGAGGCCTGACCAGAACCCTGAAAAATTATGCAGAAAAATCAGGTATGTTAGCCAAGCTGAAGTTTGATATCAATGGCGATGACTTCCGCGAAGGGCTCACTACCATCATTTCGGTGAAAGTTCAGGAACCCCAGTTTGAGGGACAAACCAAAACCAAGCTTGGTAATAATGAAGTAATGGGCGCCGTGGATCAGTTGGTTAGCGAAAGATTAACCTATTACCTTGAAGAAAATCCACGCGAAGCACGTACCATAGTTAACAAAGTAATTCTGGCAGCAACCGCCCGTCATGCTGCTCGCAAAGCCCGTGAATTGGTTCAGAGGAAAAATGTATTTAACAGCAGCAGTTTGCCGGGTAAGCTTGCAGACTGCTCAGAAAGAGATCCAGCTGTATGTGAAATATATCTGGTCGAAGGCGATTCGGCAGGTGGAACCGCAAAACAGGGTCGTGACCGTAAATTTCAAGCCATCCTGCCCCTCAGAGGCAAGATACTGAACGTGGAAAAAGCTATGCAGCATAAAATCTTCGACAGCGAAGAAATAAAAAATATTTACACTGCCCTGGGAGTAAGCATTGGCACCGAAGAAGACAGTAAGGCTCTCAATTTAGATAAGTTGCGCTATCATAAGGTTATCATCATGACCGACGCCGATGTTGATGGGAGCCATATCGCTACCCTGATCCTGACATTCTTTTTCCGCTATATGCGTGAACTGATTGAACAGGGATATGTATATATCGCCACTCCCCCACTCTACCTGATTCGCAAAGGAAAGGATGAGCGCTATTGCTGGAGTGAAGATGAGCGACAAATGACAGTGAAAGCATTTTCGAACAATGGCGATGATAAAGGAATTCATATCCAGCGTTACAAAGGTCTTGGCGAGATGAATGCCGAACAATTATGGTTCACCACTATGGACCCACAATTTCGCACACTCCGCCAGGTTACTATTGAAAATGCTACCGAAGCCGACCGTATCTTTTCGATGCTGATGGGCGATGAAGTTCCTCCCCGCCGTGAGTTTATTGAACGCAATGCAAGGTACGCAAATATAGACGCGTAAGTTTAAATCAAAACTTTACTCATGTCGAGCAACAAGAAGCAAGCCCCAGCAATTCATCTTAATTTAAACGTCAGAGGGCTTGCACCTTCTTCAACTCTTGCCATTAATGAAAGAAGCAATCAACTTATCAAACAGGGACGAACCATTTATAAACTGGGACTTGGCCAAAGTCCGTTTCCGGTTCCTGAAAGGGTTGTTGAATCGCTCCGAAAGCATGCACATGAAAAAGATTACCTGCCTGTAAGAGGTTTACCAGCTTTGCGCGAAGCCATTGCCGGTTTTCTGGTGCGAACCCAGGGAATAGACCGCAGCGCAAATGATGTGATCATTGGGCCAGGATCGAAGGAGCTTATTTTTCTTTTACAACTTGTTTATTACGGCGACCTCATCATACCCACCCCAAGCTGGGTTTCCTACTCCCCTCAGGCAAGAATCATTGGCAGGCATGTGTATTGGGCACCAACAACCAATGAAAATAACTGGAGATTGAGTCCTGAAAAATTAGACCTGATATGCCGTACTGATCCTGACCGGCCCCGTGTGGTCATCATAAATTATCCGAGTAACCCGGTTGGCTCCACCTATCCTATTGAAAGACTTAAACTTCTGGCGCAGGTAGCCCGAAAATACCAGGTGATTCTGATTTCAGATGAAATTTACGGAATGATCCATCATCACGGTCAACATATTTCCATAGCTCGTTACTATCCTGAAGGTACCGTAATCAGTACCGGATTAAGTAAATGGTGTGGGGCCGGAGGCTGGAGGCTTGGATCCTTTATTTTCCCTCCCAACCTGCATTGGTTACTTGACGCCATGGCAATTGTGGCCAGCGAAACCTACACCTCTACCAGTGCTCCGATTCAGCACGCCGCTGTCACAGCTTTCAACGGTGGTGCTGACATTGATGAGTATCTTTACCAATCACGCAGGGTGTTGAGAACCATTGCGAAAACCCTGGTTCAGAAGTTGCACGACTTTCATGTGGATGTACCATTGCCTGATGGCGCTTTTTACCTTTTCCCTGATTTTGAATATTATCGTGAAAGACTTAAGTCGAAAGGAATTCTGACCAGTGTTGAACTTTGCGAAACATTACTGGAAGAAACCGGTATTGCTATGTTACCCGGAGCCGATTTTGGCCGTCAGCCAGAAGAACTTACAGCACGGATTGCCTATGTGGATTTCGATGGTAAAACAGCATTACAAGCTGCCAGTACTTTAAACAACGGAAAACCACTTAATAATCAATTTGTTAAGGAATGTAGTCCAAAACTGGTTGAAGCCTTCGATACACTGTGTGGTTGGTTGCAAAATCTGTAAAAATCACTGACTCACAAAACTCAATGCCCACAGAGTTGTTCCCGCTTTAACGGGAATAACAATGCAACAGGTATGATTATGAGTTCTGGTTATCTTACCAGAGTGACAACTCCCTGCAGGCGCTGCGTTTTACGGTTCTTAAAATGCGCAGGAAGCTCATAGGTAATAACATAAGTGTACACATCCACCGATAATAACTGACTGCTAAAGATTCCGTCCCATCCATGGCTAATATGGTTAGATTCAAAAAGCTGCTGACCCCATCTGTTAAAGATCAACATCTTGTAGTTCAAAATATTAACTTCGGTATATACAGGCATAAATACATCATTGAGGCCATCGCTATTAGGTGTGAAAGCATTGGGTATCAATAATTCGAGTGCACATGGAACCAGGGACACCTCAGCAATATTTGTACAACCATTCTCATCGGTGACTTCTACCCAATAATCTCCTTCCTGAGTAGCTAGGAAGCTGGATTGTGTACTTCCATCCTGCCACCTGTAAGCTGTGTACCAAATTCCTGGCTCGAGCAACACCGGTCCGTTCATACACTCATCACTATAGACTTCGAGGCTTACGTCAGGTAGCTGCTTCACATCTAAAGAAGTTTCGACGACTGATTCACAACCGTTACCATTAACAGCCATCAGGATGTAGTTTCCGGATTGATTCAAAGCAAGATTACCAAGTGACCATGATGGTCCGCTATGAGTTTTACCCATTGGACCATACCAGGTATATGTTACTTCCTGGTTATCAATGCTCTGAGCAGTCAATGTCAATTCACTGCCCTCGCAATGGCTTCCTCCGCCAACCACAAGTACATTGGGAGAAGATATAATTTCAATTTCTCCATGTGTATAAATGGTAGGTAATGGATAATTCCCTGCAGCAAGGAAGACGCATTTGGGTTTCTGCCAATCGAGTAATGTGCTACCCTGTCCTAGTCCATCAAACTGCATGCTGAACAACTTTTGGTCAGATGGAATGGTAACCGGAACATTTGATTCGAATGTAATAACCAGTGTTCCAGTCTTCTGAACCATACTTCCAACCATTCCAACCAACAATGATGGATGAATATTCGAAATGTTTTTAAATTCAACAACATCCGGATTATACTCCAATTCGAGTGTAAAGCTCATGATATTGTTAAATCCAAATACAACAACCGGCGATTCGACCACCGCATTTTCACACCCTGTAATTTTTCCGGCAATAATTTCAATTTCACCGAGTACAATATTGTAGATGTTGCACAGTATTTCCGACACACACATATTGGCATCACGCACACGTGCAATATAACTTCCGGGCAACAATCCTGTAAGAATATTACCTGATTGCCAGTTGATACTATCTATTGAATATTCAAGTGGCATGGCGTTACTGTTTGCAATTAATTCTATCTGACCATTTGGCTGGCCTTCAAAAGCATGTGTAATATTAGCAGCGATGATATCCGGAAGGGGATTCACCGTTACAACACAGGGACCGACCACTTCTGTGTTTGGATATCCGTGCATATCAACTACTTCAGTAATCCAGTAGCTGGTAGTGGCTGCAGGATTAACCAGGATATCAAGTGTGTGGTTTACAAGGTTATTTAATGTGCAGTAGCTATTACCATCGGTATACGTAAGTGTGAATGGAGGTTCGCCCTTAAGCAACACAGACACTACAGCTGTGTTTCCTTTGCAGATTGCCGGAGAATCAAGGAATTCCGCAGTTGGCTTAGGTTGAATGACTTCAATCTTACCAACCTTCAGGTTCATGCATCCCTCATCACTGAAGGCAGTTACCTTGAAGAAATATATTCCCGGTTTCACCCACATAACAGTAACTGACGAACCAGCATTTCCCCCTTCAAAATATGCATCCGAAACTGTACAATTGCCTGATGAGGTTGCAAAATTTGCCACCAGTCCTGCTGCTTCAGTATAAAGTTCCCAGAAGTATGAATGTCCCAGAAATTCAACTACGCTCAATACACTGGTTTCGCCGGCAAACACCGGGTCATTTTGCTGACCTCCTGTTTGCGACGTTGCCTTCATTACCGGCAGCAGGACCAGTAAGAGGCAGATCTTGAAGAACAGTAATCGCTTCATAATTATATCATTTCATATTTATATCTTATTGAATTACAAATTTTTGCATCAGATCACTCACCTGTTTTACGCCAGGTTGGTAACCGATACCTGAGCAAACATCACAAACACAAAAAATCAATTTCCGGATGTTGCAAAAGGAAAATCTTTTGCAGCAATCCCAATAAACATCATTCATTCATTACAACTTTTTTATATTTTGTCTTTCTATTCATTTAACTCTTTATCAATTAATTAAACGTTGATAGAATCTATTTTCCATAGTCTGTCACGCGGAAATAACCGAACCCTGGCATTGATGTGACAATGCCCATTCCATAAGATTATGTTGCATTTTGAGCCGGAAAGATCAATCCCTCTGTACGGGAGGAGCCACCGGCCAGGCATACGATTTTCGGTTTGTTCCATTATATCTATTTCGGTTTATCCATATCCCAAATGTTGTTGATCGTTAATAATTCTGTTTAATAATTCATAAACAGCAGATTGTAAAATATGTAGCACAACGAAACAACTGCAACGGACTGTCTTTAAAATCTGTCGCAACCCAATTGCACCAAAAATACACTGACGTTTTGCGGTTGTCTCCAATCCAATATTTTGTAAGGGATCATATAAAAATTCGAGATGGAACAATTTGTTGATTTCCATTATCTTCATGTATTGCTTTCCTCTCCCCATTGCTGATCCAATTTCCAGAATCCAGGTCATCTGACCGTCCTTCATCTTTGTGTAATGTTCATTTTGCCACTTTTCCAAGGTTTCCGGATTGACACCCGACAGAGCGCAACATCTTTTGACAGCGACCTTCTTCAATCGTCTTATTGTATTATGGTTCAGACTACAATTCACTTTCATTGCTAGATCGTTTTAGATTATTTTACAATCAATACGCTACAGGTTATTTTAGGGTAGAATAACCCGGTGATCAACTCAAAATCACTCATGTACCGGTAAGTGCCGGAATGACAGAAATTCTTATAAAACACTGATCCTGAATGATCCATAACCTGTATAATGTGTTGCTGCCGGGCAGCATTTTACATTCACTATATTTTTCTGACACGATCAGATGCTTCGCTTTCATGCGAAGTTTACAGCTTCATGTTGGCATGCCAAAAGGGCTGTAATCACAAATGTGTGTCCATATCTGCATGGCATTTTTTATGTATGGCAGCATTACCAGGTCTCACACTATCTTTTCAGATCCGGTATGAACCAGAAATCAACCATATGCTTCTTCCTACGGTTACACCGGTAGCGACTGCCAACTATGATCATACCATCAGATTATTGTCCGATAAAGTTCAAACCAGCTCCGGGTGTAACCGTAGGCCTGGCCTTTAAAACAGCTGTTGCATAGTCAGGGGCATTCGGTAGGTTGAAGGCTGCAGCCGCAAGGTTAACAGCTATTCCGCAATCGTCCCAGCGAATGTTAGCCTGATTAGCAGAATTTAATCCTGCAACAGCAAGTGTAATAGGGGTATCGTTCAACCCTTCATAATTATTGTTGTTGACTTCAAGCCAGACGTATACTGATACTCCAAGACCTGTATTCACTTCATCTGTTTCAACCGTCGGGCCTTCAATAATTTCATTCCCAAAAGGTCCATCCGGAATTACAGTAGCTGTTAAGAAATCGTTTGAATAACTCCAGTAAACATTTGCATCCTGGCCGGGTTGCAATCCTTCAATCCTGAGCGATAATTCGTATTGTTCAGTGAAATTGGCAGCTACCACTTCGAAAGCGAGCAGGTTCTTTCCATAATCATATACCATTAAATCGCTTAGAGGATCATATTCAGCACTCGCAATGTCGCTGAAACATTCTTCAATTTCATCACCATAGGCCGGAGCGCCAACGTTTAGAACGTTCACAAGGAAAGCGTTGATCGGATTGATTTTAAATGCTTTCAGGTTGTTGGCACAACCTGCATCACCAGCCGTATAGTTCAAGGCGAGGAATAATGGGTTGTTAGCACTGATCTGCGACAATCCTATTTCATTCCATGTAATGGTTGTAGTTGTAGGAGATACCGCACCCGGTTGATCATTCTGGTAATTTAAAGCTGACGATATAAAATCGCCACCAACAGGCTCCTGGATATTTGTCAGCTGACTATTTGAAATAAAAGAGGTGTTGTTAAAGGTTGCAAACCAATAGGCAGTTCCTCCAGCCGGATCAATTCCCGCTGAATATTCATAAGGCACCCCTGCAATAGGATTTAGTGGCCCGGTTTCACAGTTTGTTAAAGGCCTGGGGCTGGTGTTGTGGGTTGCACCCTGACCAAATGCTACTGAAATACTGGCAATTACTGCCAAAACCATTAAAGAAATTTGCTTTTTCATAGTTGTAAAATTTAATGTGAATGAATGATTTGATTGTTTAATGTGTAAATTGTTAAAATTGACTGATGATGCTGAGTTTGTGTTTAAAGTTTCCATTGTTAATTGATTTTTAGTGTTTTAATAATTTGATTCATATTTATGGGTCCGTAAAAACCCTTTTTGAATTTGCAGTTAAGTTGATTTCACGCGGTGTTGCTGCGGGGCAATTTGCTCTCCACTGTCACGCTATACCGTGCTTTTGTTTCATAGGCATGTATATTTGGTTACTTGTTGCTATCCATGTTTCATGTGTCAAGGCCTGCACGGTGAAATCCAGGCATCTGTTCCTGCCAGAATTCATTCCTGATACCGGTCTCCATATATTGTTTTTCTATTATTATCATTTTCAATGTTTTAATACCATAAATCAAAGCGTCATCTTCGATGCTGACGGATCTTAAATCTAAACCATTCCATATTTTACAATTTATATCTATTTTTCTGATTATCTGTGATTTAAATATATTGAACGAACTTTCCTTACTCCCTGGTTTTCATGTCCGGTTCCTCATCAGTAAGGTCAATGCAATATCTCTTACAATACTGCTCCGAAGCAGTGTTGCACTCATAAGCTTGTCAGTTATCTGGTTGTGCCTGCCCGGTTTCCGACCCTGATTACCGGTGCAGGTAATGACAATCCAGTCTCTGGCGCTGTCATGCAGAAAAAGCGCACGCTCAAAAAATAAAACAGTGACATATAGCATCTGAGCAGATTGGGCAGCCCGGTAAATCTCAAAGCACTGCTGCATTCTTTCATAGTCAAAGCACGTACGATTCGGTACAGGTTCACGGTCTCCCCATCGCCTTTTCACCATATCACCGTTTCTCCACGCAGCTCTTGCTTCGGGATTCTCTGACCTTATGTCGCCCCATCGTCGCTTTGCCAGGTGTGTTGTCAAGATGTTTAATTTCATGTTTTCATAATTTAAATTATTATTTATGAGATGTTTATATAAAACTTAATAAGATACTCCGGCATGGATTTCTTTTTTCTGCCATATGATCTACATGTGCAGTTGTAAAGCTTCATATAGTGTGTTGCCCTTCTAAGCATAATTCTCAGTTTTAGCATGCGTAAAGCGGATAGATTCATTTTTCTCTCTTCCGGGCACTTTCATATGTTTTAACATAGAGCGAAGCTGCAAAATGGCAAGCCATAACAGGCATCGTTGCTTTTGTGTGCCCACAATTCGCATAATTTATCATCATTTGCTGGCATTCCAACATTTCATTTCCACATCATAGTCAGGATGTTTGTCATGATCAATATCCCGGCAATCAGGATGTTATGAAATCGCAGGTATGTCAGCTTTCATATTTTAGCAGATTACGGTTGAACCTGATTTTCAAAATTCAAACCAGCACCAGGTAATACAGTAGGCCTTTTCTGTAATGTGTGAACTGCAAAATCGGGAGCGTTTGGATCTGACAGTGGGGAATTCAATGCAACCGAAATTGCGCAATCATTCCAGCGAATGTTAGGCTGATTGGCCGAATTCAATCCTGCAACCGCAAGGGTAATTGGAGTATCGGTCAATCCTTCAAAATTGTGATTGCTGACTTCGAGCCAAACGTAAATTGAGACTCCGTTACCTGTGTTTATTTCATTGGTTTCAACAGTTGGACCTGTAATGATCTCGCTGTTGTCATAGGGGCCGCCGGCTATTATCACGGCATCAGCAAAGTTGTTTGTGTAACTCCAGTAGATATTCGCATCCTGGTCGGGTTGCATTCCTTCAATCCTGAAAGAAACATTATAGAAATCGGTGAAATTGGCAGCGACAACTTCAAATGCCATTAAATTCTTTCCGAAATCATACATCATTATACTATTTGCCAAATCGTATTCAGCACTTTCTATATCACTGAAGCATGATGTGGCAACTTCTCCGTATCCGGGTGAGTTAAGATTCAGAATATTGACCAGGAAAGCATTTACCGGATTGATCCTGAAAGCTTTGAAATTATTTGCACAGCCATTGGCCGGATCGGCTGTATAGTTAATTGCAACAAATAATGGATTTGCCGGCGTGATTTGTGCAAGCCCAACTTCGTTCCAGACAATTGTTGTGGTATCAGGTGAAGCAGCTGGCCCTGAAGGATTTTGCCCATTCATTCCACGATAGTTGGTGGCTGCCGAAATATAATCGCCACCTATCAATTGCTGGTTTGGAGTAACTACCCCATTCTCAATAAATTGCGTACTTGTTGTTGCAAACCAGTAGGCTGAACCACCTGTAGGATTCAGTTCAGCAACATAATGGTAAGGTACGCCAGCCATTGGATTTAATGGGTCTGTTGTACAGTTTTCCAGAGGACGGGGTGTCGAACCTGGAAGAGCCTGTCCGAATGTAACTGCGATGCAGGCAAATAATGCCACGATCATCATGATGAATTGTTTTTTCATAGTTGTAAAATTGAATGTGAATAAATGATTTAATTGTTGAATTTGTGAAAGGTTAAAATTGCTTAATGCTTCTGGTTTTGTGATGTTTAAATTTTCCATTGTTAATTGATTTTTAATAATTTATACTATTTTTCTCTGACCTGTCGGCTAAACAGGCGGATCAGGTTACTTCTAATTGGGTGTATCTTTCATAGGCAATTGGTTTTGGTGAGTACTGAAATTGGTATCTGGTTTTTGGTTGCTTTTCGCCATAGAAATCTGCCGGCGAACAGCGGAAATGCTTACTTCAGGATTTTCGTCATAGGCATCTGCATTTTGTGAATATTGTATTGTGCTATATTTTAATGATATGTTCATGTGTATGGATGGCCAGCCAGTGAACGGTTTCAGGTACCGGTATACGGCTTCAGGAAACCGGCCAAGGTTAGCTCCCAAATATATTGCGTGTGCTATATGTTTCATATTCAATGTCTTGTAATCAGTCCATGTGATTGTCCGGGTATTAATGGTTGTATGTTATCATTTTTGTTTATGACTGATGGCAATTTCTGGTCAGTACCTGGCCATGCATACCTCTCCCATTTCCCGGATTTTCCGGGAAGAAACCCTGGCAGGGTATGGTATTCCCACTGCCTGCTTAGGGCTGTATGCCTGCAATCAGGTCCACTACGGTTCCCCCATACATTAGGAGGCCGGCCGCGGCATTGCAGGTGATAAGTATCCTGCACCATATCATGTTCTCATAGTTCATGTAATCATACGATCATGTGTTGATGTATTCATGTGTTCATGAGTTGGTTTAATCATACTCTTATTTGGTTTTGACTTTTATAAATATTTCTTAACATATTGATTTTATGATATTTACCAATAATTCCAATGCACATACTTCTCCCATTCCCCGCCCAAACGAGGTTTACCCGGAAGAAGGCATGGTCATGCCAATGCCTGATCAGGGCCGGAAGCCTGCTGCGTGGACCATCACGGCAATCCAATGGATTAGGAGGACGTCCCCGGCACCGCAGGCGAAAAATTGCCTGCACCACAGTGTTTGTGTTTTATGCATTGAAATCTTAGTCCATAAAAATCATATTGATGTCAAATAACTTATCTTGCTCATACAAGCCGCTGATAAGCAGCACGATAAGCGTTTTGTTATGGTTGCCGGCACATTGCGTGTATTTCTGGAGCACATCGCACAGGGTGTAGCCTGAAAGCCACATGCTTCACAGAAAACTCTTGTATGTGTCGTAAGAGCCTGTTATTCATACATATCTGAAGTGTTTAATAGTCACTGCGTGATCATTATCCTTTTCTTCAGCGCGGGGCAAAGCATAGCAGTGCAACCCCAATAAATCAGGGAAGCTTCAGAGCCTCATGCAAATGCACAAGGATCGTCGTCGTTTATGCCTGCCCTTGAGCTGCATGGTAATTAATTTGACCAACAACTGGCTTAACTATTTCATACACATTATCCGCCCTGACAGTCAAAGCAAATATTGAATCTGGAATCCCGGATTCTTCAATGATCCTATGTCAATTTAATGCGCTATTCATGACTGACAGAAATCAGACATTAATGCTAACTAAATATATATCAATTCAATACCCGGACATTTTTTCCATCTTCAACTCAGGCCGATGACAAAACTTCCGCGTATGAAATAGCAAAATCTGTTGCGGGTAGATTATACCTGCAGATTAGGGTTGTACTGGCAATAATCCCGGAGCTGGCATAGCAGGTGCGGTAATATTTGGTCTTGCTTTTAAAGTCTGCTGAGCTAAATCATCAAAATCAACCTGAAGACAGGATGAAAAGTGAATGTCTTCTGAGTCAGCTATAGGATTACCATTTGCATCCATCAATAAACCATTAACTGCGAGTTCATAGGTTATATCTGTCAATCCCTGATAAGTACTTCCATGATCCATGATTAAGCGCAAATAGATGGTCTGCCCATCTTCGCCAACTGAGTTTACACCACCCTGAGGAACTACAAGATCTGCAGCGACAAAAGTACCGTTGCCAGAACCAATAGATTTTGCATTTGCAAATGATAAATTGTAATCCCATTCAAGTGTTGCAGTCTGTCCAGCAGGAACATTAGCCAGCTGTACACTTAATTGCCATGAATTTGCCCAATTGGCTGCAGCAACTGCATAATAAAAAGTATCAACCCCAAAATCATATACAACACCTTCAGGGGCAGCCTGATAGGTGGCTGAAACGATATCAGAAATGCAATTGTAAACATTGGTTCCATAACCAGGTACAATAGTTCCATTCTGAACGTTTGCAATATCAAGAGTGAAAGCGTGTAAAGGCTCAATTTTGAAAACTTTCAGGTTGTTGATCGTACACGGTACATCATTGACCCCAGTAACAAGGATGCCAACAAATACGGGCTGTGCAGGGTCATAATCGAAACTTTTCCAGGTCAGATTAATTGTTGGAGCCGTTCCAGGACCGTTATATGCAACATTGTATGCAGAACCACCTGTTACATTGAATAAAGGACCACCATCAGGTGAAATATTGTTGGTTAATATACCATTAGCCATAAAATTTTGATCCTGAGTAACAAACCATTGGTAGTGTAACGAGGTCCAGGGTGTTCCGGGATTGGGATCAGGGATCTGAATTTCATAATCATACGGATTGCCGGGAATAGGATGCAGCGCATCGGGAGTCAAACAGGTTACAGGTTGGGGTGTCAACTGGGCATAGGCTGCGGTTAAACCTAAAACGAACATTACGACTGTCAGAAAAAATGATTTTGTTTTCATAGCTGTAAGATTTAAAATGTTAATGATTGAATTGTTTTTTGTGTTTTGAACTAAGGTAAATTCTGAAGTTGATTCTGATTTTTTTAAAACTTGAGTTTTCATAATTGTAATTTTTAAAATTAGATTTGAATTTAATTTGTTAGCCTGTTAAAGGTCAGGCTGTTACCTTGATTGCTTTTAATTGGGATTTTGTTTCATAGGCAGTCATCTTTTGTTAATAGTTTTTAATTTTCATATCCCGCCTTTTATCCTCCTGCGGTTGAGTTTTTGGTTGCTTAGCCGTCTTGTTTAACCCTGACGGCCAGGGTTTTTGGTTACTTTTTTTTGGTTTTCTGTTTCATAGGCATTGGGCGTTAGTTAGTGATTCGTTGATTTGATGATCCGTTGATGCATTCTATATTCTATATTCTTTGTCCTTTTCTCTTTTAAATTGGTATTATTCAATGTCTTTCGCTCTTTCTGTCCAGGTGTTCTTCCCTTTTGTTTTCTTTCTGGCTTTTCTTGTTTTTCAGCCGCTTCCGGATTTCGCTTCCCGGCACGTTGGTCGTTTCAGGCCGGGAAGCTATTCCGGCTGGTTACTTTCTTTTGGGCTTTTGTTTCATAGGCACGCTGTGTTAGTTATTGATTCGCTGATTGATTAATTTGCTGATATGCTGAATATTTGTTCGTTGTTCTATATTTCTTATTTTATCATTGTTTTCGTGTTTTT
>CAYQRU010000016.1:35502-39885 GCA_964419945.1 uncultured Bacteroidales bacterium
CATCCGTTTCCGGTTTATGCTTCCCGGCCAGTTGGTCAATTCAGACCGGGAAGCTGTTCCGGCTGGTTACTTTTTTTTGGGCTTTTGTTTCATAGGCACGCTGTGTTAGTTATTGATATGCTGATTGATTAATTTGCTGATATGCTGATTATTTGTTCGTTGTTCTATATTTCTGATTTTATCATTGTTTTCGTGTTTTTCATCCGTTTCCGGTTTATGCTTCCCGGCCAGTTGGTCAATTCAGACCGGGAAGCTATTCCGGCTGGTTACTTTTTTTTGGGCTTTTGTTTCATAGGCATGCTGTGTTGATTATTAGTAAGACATTTTATTGATTTTAAATTATTTATGTTTTATATTTTTATCATTTTTGTCCAAAGTCGTCTTGTATATCCGGTCTGGGGTGAACCACCACACTGAATGATCTGGTGGTTGATATACCACAGGCATCGGTGAGGGTATAGGTTACCATATTGCTTCCCACAGGGAAATAAATTCCCTGATCGGGAAGCACTGGCGAATAGGTGGAAAGCTGTCCTGAACCACTCAGATCAATACTGCCATTATTTCCAAAATCAATTTGCCAGGTAATCACCAATTCGTCAATCGGAGAACAATTATCTGACAGGTTGCTGATATCCAGACTTGTATCCTGGGGCGAAAGTGTACTCAGCAGGAAATAATCCGGCCGGGGTATGGTCAGATCTGTATTTAATTCATAAGAACCTTCTGGATTGTAAATAGCAGTAAAGATATCTGCCACACATTGCAAAGTATCAGCAGGCAGTGAGAAATATGGTGGGATAGTATCATTGATTATAATTAGTTGTTCGCAAGAACCTGCTATCCCACAGAAGTTTTCAATCTGGTAGGTTCTTCGAATGGTTTCCGGACATTTCTGATTATCACTTATTTCATTTAACAGAGTAAAAGATTCAATATTAAGTGAATCACATTCTACCGTGGCAATTCCGCCTGCCAAAACAAACTCATGATAATTTTGGTAAGGAGGCGGTACGTTTGTCTGGCAATCAACAACGATATCATCAGGGCAAATGACTGAAGGTGGAAGGCCACATACATAAAAAGATAGACAAACACACTGGGTAAATCCCAAAGCATCAGCTACAATCACTGTGATGGTATCCATGCCATTGAATTCCAGTTTGCCAATATACATGAAGCAACTGTCATCAGGGAATATCATCAACCCACCCGTGTTTTCTCCCTGAATAATTTCACTCACATAATGACCACTGGAGCAGCTTGCTGAATTTATGCAATGTTGTACTGTATCTCCCCCGCAAATTGAATCAATGAAATAGTGTAGAGTAGGTTGACCGGTTTGAGGATGGAAAACATTGATTTTATCCTTAAAACAGGTTAGATAACCAAAGGCTCCGGTTGCGACTTTACCATTGAAATGAGCAACATGGATAAATTCATCGCATGTGAGAACATTTAAGTCTTGCAGTGCAGCGTCAGAAAATGTGACCGTTCTCCAGTTATCAAAACCCGGTATTGTGCGCAGTGTTCCATATAAACTATAAGGTGAACCATTTAATTCAAGACTGTTAAGCCCGACAACAGGAACGATAACTGTTATATAATTTACTGTCGAATTTGGAAACTTTCTGAATTCAACATATTTATCACCATTACAACTATAGACTGGCGGACTGACCGCCATTCCAATCTCTCCATTATTCATAACACTGCCAAAATGGTATACCATGGCTGGTTCACTGGTTTGGATAAAGCGATTGGAAAAATTTGGAGACGGGAAATTATATGTATAATGCTCTCCCGGATTCAGGTTAGCAACAGGAGTTGCCTCGCCATTGAGGAACACCTTCGTGTTGGACGTAATAGCCGTTACCACTGCATAATTCGCCCAACTCGGATTGTTGTCGTCCGAACCCCTGAACAGAACATAATCTGTTCCGGCAACACAGGTTGGCACCAGCATATCTGCAGCTCCATCGCGGCCATCGCCACCCTGACATTGTTGTGAGTGCTGTGAACCGGTAACAACCGCTATGTCTTTATCTGCAGTAATTAATGATCCGGTAATTGTTTGGTTTACATCATTATCAATAGCAACGTATGTTTGATATTTATGAAGCATTACCGAGTGCACGACTGGCAAACCTTTCATTGGCGCTTTGAATTCAAAGCTTACTGTAGTACTATCCTCGATTGCCATTACAGAAATAAAGTGATTTTCTCTCTTTTCTGTATTTGGCAATCCACAGACATTAGTCTGGCTTGCAGCGCGGAACCTCCTGCCCAACGCCTGATCACCCATGACCGTTACCTGCACCTGATTATTATTGGCTGATAATTGGTAAACTACCTGTAAAAGTTCATCTGTTGAAATGATGAGGCCTCTGTTAAGTTCGGGTGTATTGTAGTTTGGCGTCTGTACGAGATTGTAGTTCAGTGGTATTTCCAAAGGAATACCATTCTGTACCACATAATCCTGGTTAAATGTGGTACCGTCTCCGGTTCTGACATTAATATGAGCAGTTCCAAAGGGTGCTGTGATAAACAGACTGGAAGGCGAAGTATAAAGATTGGGATTATTGTTATAGTCAGGATTCATCTGCCAAATTGCAGGAACAAAATAGTATTGGGTTTCCGTGCACTCTAACTTATATGCAGGAGAGCTACAAGGGCATTTGGGATCATCTTCATCAATTTTTCCATCACCATCATCATCAATTCCGTTCGTACAACATTCACAAACCACATCAATTATTTGTTGGGCGCTATCAGTATTGCCTGAAGCATCAATAGCTACCCAGGTTCTGAATATCTGGTATATTACTGAAGCACAAGTATTATTAAATTGCTGCGTGCTTACCTGAGAATAATGAATATTTACATCAGGATCACAATTGTCGGATGCATAAATATCAATACCAATTATCGGAGGGGGAGGAATGGGCTGGCATATGTACAGGGTATCCGTTGGAATACCATGTAGTTTTGGGGGAACCAGGTCAACTACATGAGCAATTTGTTCGCAGGAGGAAACATTACCTGCCTGATCTGTGGCAGTCCAGGTAATAACATTAATTCCCCCAGGCAAAACCTCGGGAGCATTATTATTGATTACCACATCAGGAGTGCAATTATCACTGGATTGAGGAAAACCCAATTCTCCGGGAGATAATGCATACTCACAACTACTTGATATGGTGCTATTAAATACTAATGAACCTCCATGACTAACAGCACCCGGAGAATCTGTTAGGCTTATCCATGTATTTGTATTAATACTATAAACCCAGAAGGTATTTGTACTTAAACCTCTGAATCCATAAATTAGACTATCACCATCATATACCAATGCTCCTCCGTCACTGACAGATGCAAGAGTTGGTTGAAGACTAGTCCATGTATTTGTCGTAATATTATATCTCCAAAAGGATGTTGAACTATTTCCCCGTAAAGCATAAATAAAATTACCCCCTGTGTATACAAGTGACCCCCCTCCTCTTACGGCAGCAGGTGTCGATTGAAGGCTGATCCATGTATTTGTTGTTATATCATACCGCCAGAATGCAGTTGTATTACTCCCTCGCAAAGCATAAATGTAATTTCCTCCTGTGAATACAAGTGAACCCCCGTTGCTCACCGTATTTGGTGCATTCTGGAGAGTAGACCATGAATTGGTACTAATATCATACCTCCAAAAGTTATTGGTAGAAGCTCCACGGAATGCATAAATATAATTACCTCCGTCATAAACCAATGAACCACCATTATTTACATTTTGTGGAGCATTTTGCATAGTACTCCAGACATCATTCAAAATATCGTATTTATAAAAATTGTTTGTGTTATTTCCTCTGAAAGCAAATACTGTCGCTTCATTTACGATCACTAAAGATCCCCCACCCCGGATTTCCAATGGAGGGGGTGTAACTGTATTCCAGTTATTTGATTCTATATCATATTTCCAAAAGTTGGCAGTATTATTACCTTGTAATCCAAACAGATATCTTTCTTCCACCTCGTTCAGATAAAAAGTAACATCCGTAGGGCAAATAATCTCAGGAGGTGAAACATCTTTGCCTGTTAATACTGCAGAACAGGAAACTGAATTATTAAATAAGTCTGTGACAGTAAAGATCACTATATGTTCCTGGTTATGAGAGGAGGGCAAAAGAGTACCGGCCACCGGATCTTGAGTGATGAATGGGGGATTGGTGCAGTTGTCCCATGCAATTATCTGAGGCACAAGATTGGGAACCAAAAGTTGGCAGTTGCTATTCAGGTTTACATCCTGGCTGGAAGCACAATGATTGATAATCGGATTCTGTGTATCAATCACCACTATGTCGTAGTTGCAGCTTGCCGTATTGCCGCTGCCGTCGG
>CAYQRU010000017.1:0-38425 GCA_964419945.1 uncultured Bacteroidales bacterium
CAATGGCCATTTTCAACTCCCGAAACTCCACTTGCGCTTTAGCCTGTACATAGGGTAAATGATAGATCGTGATGATCTTCCGATCTTTAACCAGCTTTGCCGCTTCCATCAGCGCTTCCTTTGCGGCATCCAGTTTATTTCTGGCAGAATGAGCCAGGGATTTGGCACACCAAATAACGAGCAGCATAGCAAAATGACCTGTTTTAGACGTATAGCTGATGCCTGCTTCCGATAATTCAAGTGCGCGGTCGATCATCCTGAAACGGTAATGAGCCATTACGGAGAGGCGATACATTTGTGCTTTGGCATGGCTGTTATCGAAGGATTCCGAAATTTCTTCTAGTTTTTTGATGATTTCAATCAACCGGTCATACTTTCCTAACTCCACGCAAATCAGTCCGGAATACACTGAATAAATGGTAGTTGGCCAGTGATCTCCCACACTCATCCCGGCGTGATAAACATTCAAAAAGTCAGGATCTTCTTCAATTTGCCCTGTATGAAAATGATGCATCTTTAATATGAACCTGTAATCAATCAGTGATGCAGGGTGATTATCAGCTCCTGCATTTTTTGAATAATCAAGGATTTTCTGGCTTATTTTAAAGGAAATCCCCGTCCACATAAACAATGATGCACCTTCGGCAAAAATGGAAAGTCCTGTCAAAGATTGCGATAAATCATAGTTAAGTATATCTTTTAAAAGAGCAAATGACTGTAAAAAATACTGCTTTGGGTTCATGGTGGATAATGACTCAGCCCATTGTGCCGTCACTTTCATAGAAGTATTAAATTTTTCATCTGGTTTTCTACGGAAGTATAAGGATTGAAAACTGATCTTCAACATGACTACCAACATACCGGATATTCCAGCTAATTTCTGGCTTAACTCATTTTCAGGAATTCTATGATTAAAATACTTAAGGATAATTCTTTGAAAAGATTCAATTGCAGCAATGTTATTCCCTGCAGCGTGCTGAGCAAAAGCGATTTTGATTTCCAGATCCTTGTAATTCTCTTTTTCCGTGTCGCTTTCAGGTGCTTTCGGGAGAAGTTTAATGGCTTCCACATAAAAGTTCATCGCCTCATTGGATGCTCCCGAACGGAAAGCCTCATCACCTGCTTTAATCAGGTATTCAAGCTTTTTCTCTGTTACTTCGGCTTTATCATAGTGCATCGCCAGCACTCCGTAAAACTCAGGAAGTTTTTCGGCAAATACTTTTTCAATTGAGCGGGCAATCTTTAGGTGGAGCTCTTTTTTTGTTTTCTGGAGAATGGAATCGTAGGTGGCCTGCTGCGCCAGCGCATGTTTAAAAAGGAATTCAACTTCTTCTTTGTTCCTGTGCTCGTTCAGCAACTGGGTTTCTTTGAGGTATTCGAGGCGGGTGTCGAGTTCCTCAATCGTTTGGGCGGCTTCTTCAAGTACTTTGTAATAAAAATTGCGCCCGATAACCGAAGCTGTCCGAAGCAAGCCTTTTGTCTTTTCGTCTAAGCGGTCTATCCTCGAAAGTATTACCTTATCAATGGTCTCTGGAATATTGGCGTACTGAATTCTGTCGGTGATAATAAAAGTTTCGTTTTTAATCTCTATCAATCCCTCATCAATAAACGACCGCAGCACTTCCTCGATGAAAAACGGATTGCCCCCGGATCGCATAATTATGAGGCTTTTAATATCAGGCGGCAGGTTGGACTGGTTCAGCAGGTTAGCGATCAGTTCCGCCGATTCTGCATCAGCCAGCGACTTGATCGTGATTTCGCGGTAATGATCAGGCAGATTTTCCTTCAGAAAAGACTTCAGTCTTTCGCCTGTTTCTTTGAACCCGGGCCGGAAAACATTGATAAACAAAAGCCGGTAGTTCCTGACCAGCTTGAACAACGACTCCATAAAAGAAATGGATGAAAGGTCAGCCCAGTGGGCGTCTTCCACCATTATGACGATAGGGCGAATGCCGGCGGCCCGTGCCAGCAAATCCCTTGTGTTTTTCAAAATAAGCCTTTCGAGGGCTTCGCCCTCGATGCCTTTTACACGCTGCCGAGCCTCCCCTTCGAGGGAGTAGCCCATCAGGGTGGCCACAAAAGGAATAATTTCTGATGCCTGTTCCGGGTAAATCCTGTTGATGTTGACGGATAATTTATTGAAAGAAACCGATGGATTGTCCTCATCTCTGATTCCCGACCAGACTTTGATGACCTGAATGATGGGATGGAAACTCAGATTTTTGCCTTCCGACAGCGCACGTCCCTCGAAGAAGGCCACATTCCGCATGATTTCTTTTTGCCTGATCTCGGCCATCAGCCTCGATTTACCAATGCCTGCCCCTCCCTCAATGACGATTACCCCGCCCCGCCCGTTGAGCAACTGCTTGATGTATTCTTCAATCAGCCTTGATTCCTGGCTGCGACCTATCATGCGCGAAGCGATCATGCGGACGCTTTCGGTGGTGGCAGCCGGCTTCAGGGCTTTCTTGCCAATCAGTTCGTAAATGGCAACCGGTTTTTTCTGTCCTTTCAGCGGCATCTGCTCCATGGTGCGGAACTCAAACTTTCCATCGCACTGGCGATAGACTTCGGGTCCCACAAGAATCTGACCCGGATCGGCCATATCCTGAATACGGTTGGCCAGTTCAACAGGATTGCCGATGGCTGTGATCTGTTTGGTTTTTCCCGAACCGGAAATCATCACGAGCAACTCTCCGGCAGCAATGCCGGCCCTGAATCCTGGCCCGCCCTCCTGTTCTGAAGCCATGATTTCCAACCGGCTGCGCAGGTCAAGAGCAGCATTGAGTGCCTGCAGGGCGGCATGACGGTTCTCGTCGCTGATTCCAAAAAAAGCTATGAGTTGCTCCCCGGTAAACGAATTCATGGTTCCACCATATAGAGAAATGATTGATCCCATGACCTCGAAATAATGCCGGATGATATCGGCTAAGGAGGTTTCGTCCATAGTCTCATGGCGCGAATGCAGGCCGGTGAGGTTGGCTACCAGAACCGCCGCTGCTCTCTTGCCGGTAGCCGGTTGTTGTGTTTCCATGTTGGTGAGATTTTTAAGCAAATGTAAGCTATTAAAAACCTTTAACAGCAAGCAAATTCACGAACGCACACATTCGTTTCACAAGCGCCGGATTATTTCTAACTAACGTTTGTACCGTGCTTTACCCAAGGCTGTCGAGCAGTTCGAGAACGAAGTCTTTTTTGCGGAATGATACCGGGATAGAGGCTCCGTCGCTCATCACCACGTAGCCTCCCTCGGCCCGGTCGAAATACCTGGCCAGGCTGATGTTGATGATATGCGACTTGTGGATGCGGTAGAAACTACCACCCGTAAGCATATCTTCATAGTCTTTGATGGATCGCGAAACAAAAACCTTGCGGCCATCGGCAATAAAAAACGAGCAATAGTTGCCATCGGCTTCTATCCTGATGATTTCCTCTTTATTAATTATATGAATGTGCTCGGTGGTTTTGAGGATGAGTTTTTCTTTTTTCACCATGCTTGTCATGTTTCCGGCCAATGCTGCATTCTTAATGGCTTCTTCTGAACCGATCATGTCGGCGGCTTTGCCGGCAGCCTGGGCAAGTTCACTGGCATCGAGGGGTTTGAGTAAAAAGTCAACGGCATTTACCTTGAAGGCCATCAGCGCATACTCAATATGGTTCGAAATAAAAATAATTTTAAAAGAAGCAGCATCGAGGGGCTTGAGTAATTCAAAACCACTGCCATTGCTGAGTCTTGTGTCCACAATAAGCAAATCGGGTTGTACCTGTGTGATCAGCGAAATGCTTTCCTGCATTTCGCCGGAAACACCGGAAACACTGATATTCGGGCAGAAGGTTTCGAGTGCCTTGGTGGCCGCTGAAACCGACTCAGTGTCGGCTGAGATGATCAGGGCTTTAAGCATGGCAAATTTTTGCTAAAAATACAAACAAAGTTTGCCGGATATATAAACGGGAACAGATTTTTTTCTGCTCCCGTTATCTGAAAAGAATCACACTACTGCCTGTTGGTTGTAAACACTAAGCTGCAACAGGACTTATAAGTTGGTTGCCGGAAATTTTTTAATACACAATCAGCTTTTGAAACCGGTTCGCATCTTCAGGAGTTGCGTTGGGTTCAGTAATAAAATCTGCAGGAACCGAACGTAGGAAATAAATGCCTTTTCCGAACTCTGACAGGTTTAATATGTGCTTTTCAGTTGCTTTGTATTCCCGAATCGCACGCCCTGTGAGATCAAGTACGATTAACCGGGAAGGTTGTGACAACTCAACGGTAAATTCGCCATGCGACGGATTGGGGTACACGTCTAACAACAGCGAAGCTACGGTAGCTGAAGCATCGTTTTCCCTGACAATAACCTTTACTTCATCGGCCTCACAGTTGCCAGCGATGATGCGACCCGGTTTCATTCCGGCCTGGTGAAGGTTGAATAAAACAACTTTGCCGGCAGGAAGCGGGGTGTTGCTTAAGCTGTAAATCAATCCGGTGAGTTTATTGCCGTCAACCTGTGCTGCAAATTCATACCCGCTTAACTCAAACTCCAGGTCATTCAGCTCCCGGCCATACAGTTCAAACTGCAACCCGGCAACATTGCCCTCGCTTTGCAGTTCGATGCTGTTTTCATAGAAAGAAATAAATGCCGGAGTCCCGACTGCTTCAGTGTAACCCGATTTGCTGCCTCCAAGAATAATGTTTAGCGTGCCAATTACATCGAGCACATTGATCAGGCCGTTGGAGTCAATATCGGCATTTTCAAAACAGAATGGCTGGGGGTTCTGACCAATCACGTAATTTACGATGGTTACCACATCGAGCACATTTACGTTTCCATCGCAGTTGGCATCACCGAATAATGGTGGCATATACGGCGGTGCTCCGAATTCGTAAACGCCCATGTCAACGATTGCCGTGCCGTTGCCATCGCCGTCCCATATCCTAATGTTACCAGAAAGATCATCTGGTGGCAGGTTCAAACCGGTAACATTCGGAATTCCGGCATCCACGCAGGGTGATAGCTGGTTCAGACGGAAATTCAATGCCAACGCATCGGCAAATGAGGGATTCACATCAAGATTGTTTTCATACACACCGCTTCCAATACTAAAAGGACCAATACCGGCCTGCCCACCCTCGAGGTCGTTGTATCGAATGTTTACATTGCAGTCGTTGGATGAAATATAAATCTGACTGTTTTGCGAAGCGGTATTGCCCCAGAAGATATTGTTGACAAGGTCAGGGTTTGATCCATTATAAATCTCAAGCGCGCCACCCCTGAAATTGGAATGGTTTTTTACAAAGGTATTGTTGAGCAACCTTGGGTTTGCATCCGCGGCCACCAGCATTGCACCACCACCATCAACCGAATTCTTAAGCGATTTGTTACCATAAAACAGGCAGTTTACAATATCGGGCGAGGAACCAAAAACGCAGCTGATTGCTCCGGACCAATTACCGCTGTTGTTCATGAAGACACAATTCCTGATCAAAGGACTGCTGTTCCATAGTGCAATAGCACCACCGCCGGCTGTATAGTATCCATCATCGAGTGCTTTGTTATGGTGAAACAGGCAGTTTTCGAATTGCAAACCATCGGTATCCCGTACTGCAATAGCGCCTCCACAGTTATAGGGTTGGTTCCAGGGAACAGGCAATGCAGCAGATCCCCATTCAAAAATGCAATGTTTAAACTTCGACATTTCATTGGCTGCATTTACCTGGTCAAACTCAATATGCCCCCAGCCCAAATCAGGGTTTGCTGCTGTAAATACAATAGAACCTGTGTTGCTTGTATCGCCGGTGGCCAACATCGTTCCCTGCACTTTAAATTTTACACGATCGGTAAACTTTACCCATACTCCCGGCTCAATGGTGAGTGTTTGCCCGTTGGGGACAGTTATATCGCTTGTTACAATATAGGGATGTCCTGCCATATTCCATGTGCCTGACACCTCAGATGACTCAATGAAAGTTCCTTTGGGGGGCAGGGCCACAATTTTGGCTGCATTGATCTGCCAGAAACCACCATCCAGCCTTCCACTGCCAATGAAGGTCTGGTTGGCATAGGTTGACAACGTTGTAACAGTTTTTATCTGCCTGTTTTGCATATCCTTGAAAAACGATGCTGCTATCGCCTTTACTGCGGCGGAGCTGTTTACAGAGGCATCGAATACGAGGGTTTGTGTTGATTCTCCCCACCACCCCAAGGCAGGTTGGTAAACATTCTGATATGTTTTTGCCGTATCGCAAACAAAACCGAAAAGCGGTTCGCCATTTACGTATGCTGTAATTTTTGATTGATAGAAATTTACATGGTGAATACCGGCAATCAGGCTCCAGTCTTCTCCCTCAATGTCTTCGCCAATATTGCGAAGCCCCATTTTGAATTTGACCTGTTCGGGTGTGAATCCCCTGTATTGAAGCTGCAAAGCAAAATTCTGAAACCCGGAACCATTTTCACTTAACAATCTTGCAAAACCTGCATTCGGATCGGGATCAATACCATCATAATCCCTTGAAGCGATATAGTACTTCTGGCTGCTATGGCCATCGCCTTTGGGTTCCGGCCCGGTACCATCGGCATCCCAGCCGGCAAAGCCTTCGTGATTGGCTGCCAGCCCCTGGAAGGCAAGTTCGGGTCGGCCTTTTTCAATACTGCCGTTGATATTATAGTAGGATCCGGTTCTTCCGTTGCCGGTTAAAGGAACTGTCGAACCAAATTCTTGAAAATTAAAGCGCAATTCATGCCCGGAAACATCGAGCAGGAAGGCTGCTGCTACTGCTTTAACCGCAGCAGAGCTGTTGCCCGAAGCATCCGCCGGAACGAAAAAGTTAGATTCCATTTGCCACGTATAACCCGTTGAAACACCATAATGAAACATCATGTAGTTGGTACTACCCGAAATCATGGGTTCACCATTAAGCATCATCATGGTGCCAATGGGATAAAAATTCAGGTAGTGCTCGTTCCCGAATGTAAACCAGTCCTCGCCCTCAATATCATTTCCAAGCGAGGCCAGTCCAACCTTTAATTTTATTTGTCCGGGTGTGAACCCATTGTCAATGAGCGCCTGGGCAAACAGCGGAAAGTCAATACCGATACTTGTAAAATGTGCGCCAGAAGTGGCCGAAGGGTCAACATGGTCGCGTGAAGCTATGTAATAAGTAAAAGTGCCATGCCCGACTCCATAAGGTTCGGGGCCGGTACCGTTAGCATTCCAGGAAGCGGCTCCTTCATTTTCGGAGATCAGTCCTTGTAATTGAATCTGTGCATGCATCGTGTTGAATAACAACACACACAAAAGTGCAAGTGCAGCACTTCTCAGTTGGGTCAATTTCTTTGTTTTCATAACAACT
This sequence comes from uncultured Bacteroidales bacterium, assembly GCA_964419945.1. Lineage (GTDB taxonomy): Bacteria > Bacteroidota > Bacteroidia > Bacteroidales > JAAYJT01 > JAAYJT01. The sequence goes on from CAYQRU010000017.1 coordinate 7,352, forward strand.
CCTTGTTTTTAAGTTTATGAAGCAAAATTACTATGACCAAATAGCCTGTATGATAGCAAATACATAAACGCCGGAATCAGATTCACGAACGTCGGAATCTTTTTCATCAACGTAAAAACAATTCAGGGCGATGACAATGCAGAATAACCGAAAAAATCTGTTTTTGATGTGGTGCCAACATAAGAGGAGTTAATTTTGCAGGTGTAAGGAAGTCAACCATTCAACAAACGATAGTATTCATATAAAGACCCGAAAAACACTTAGCCAGCATGATCAAACCATTCAGATTCAAGCAGTTTCAGGTTTACGATCACCTGAGCACCATGAAAGTGGGAACTGATGCAGTGTTGCTCGGTGCCTGGTCAGAACCACCCCTGAGGGGCGAAATACTTGATGCAGGTACCGGATGTGGTGTGATTGCCCTGATGATGGCCCAAAAGTCGTATGGAAGGATCACTGCTATTGATGTTCACGCCGGAAGTGTCGGGCAGGCTGCTTCGAATTTTGTACACAGCCCCTGGAATAACAGGCTACATGCACTTGAATCAGGTATTGAGGCGTTGACGGAAATCCGTCAGGGATTTTTTGACTTTGTGATCTCCAATCCACCCTTTTTTCTCAATTCTTTGAAGCCATCAAAACCTGACTTACTGATTGCCAAGCATGCTGAAAGTGGTTTTTTGGATGTTTTTCTCCGGTCTGTTTCAATCCTGCTCAAACCAGGAGGCAAAGCCGCCTGGATTATTCCTCATGATATTTCTGAAAAAGTTTTGAAAAAATGTGCAACGTTGGGAATGTATCCGCAAAAAATTGCCGCTGTGTCCGGCAATCCCGGATCTTCACCGGTAAGAGTGATGCTTGAGATGAGTAAAGTAAGAGAAGTGAAAACTATAACAGAAAAAATTTCCATTTACAATGAAAACCAGCGTTATAGCGAAGCCTACAAAACTTTGACACAGGATTTCTACTTATTTTTGAGTGAATAGATGGCTTATAGTGTGGATGGTATACCACATCAGATGCTTCTGCGGGTTTATAAATCAATCACAGGTAGTCTGCTATCTGCAAGAGTTTTCTTGTTTTTTCAGAACATTTACACTCTTTTAACTACGCTCTTACCACAATTGTCAATTTGAACTGTCCGCCATTAATAAACAGTCTAGAGAATATGCTGAAATTCCGATAAGTCCAAAAGTCTGCAACTCATTTAGAATTAAATGCCATATCATGCAAAAACGTTCAGAATCCTTATGCAAAGCCGTTTAATGATTATACTTTTGACCAATCAGCGCCAGATGCTCATATTCATTTTACGATTCGATAATTCGCTGGAATTTGTGAATTGATTGCGGGATGAACGATGATAAGGGATACCTTGCACAATGTGCAAGAACATCATTACTGACTGCCATTACTGCAACTGGATGCAGGCGGCGGGAGATCAATCAGGCAAATGACCGCAGGGGATTTATTCATCGTTTCAATCCCGGAGAAAAGCTGGTATATTGCAGTTTCAAATCCTTTGAGTACAGTTGGGTGCAAGGCAAAATGTACCAAGACTGAAACTGAGAATAATGAATAAGTGAAGATTAGATAATTATTTCTTTTTTTTCTGTCGTACCTTGATGTCAGTAGGAGGGAAGCTATATTTCAGTGAAAAACCGAAATAATCGCCGATGGATTTTATTTTGATGTTCACCTGATCGGATTGGGTAGCTGCATTAAAATAATCAAGGCGTGTATCGTAAAACACTGAAAACAGGCGGTAATTGGTTTCAAAATAAAACTGGCCTTTGTTCTCGGTCCGGTAATTCAGCCCAAACCCACCTTTGAATGCCGGAACCATCGTTTTCATAATAAACGAATGCTGTTGAAACCTGTAATGATCCGGGGCATTCTCTGCTCCATGCACCACTTTGGTTTGAAGGCTACCCGGAATCATAATCATGGATAGTCCCACAGCATTACTCAGATAGAGGTTTTTGCCGAGCCGCAGGAAGTATTTTGCCGTCAGGGGTATCTCATAACTATCTTCATTGAAATCTAATGAAATATGATATCCTGGTTCCTGTACTTCCATTTTGTAATTCCTTACCAGGTAGTTGATGCCGGTTTCGAAAGAAAAACGGGGGTTGAAATCGAATTTCATCGTTGCTCCGAAAGCATAACCATACCTGGGTGTAGAAGTAAAAATAATTTCATTCAGTGAGTTTGTATCGGAAATCGTTCTTACATCGCTCGTAATCCTGAAAAGCTTTGTGGGTACAATGGGTTCGACCATAAAACCAAAAGATACCTTTGTATTCTGAGCCATGGTAACAAGACTAAGCAAGAATAAGCAGACGGCTATCAGATTACGCTTCATTTTTGTTGTGTATGCTTTGTCAGAGCGGCAGGCTTATACCTTTGGGTAAAAAGCTCTACGCTGAAATGTATTCAGGTATCCTTTCAGGCATATTAACTTTTGGTAAGTTGGTCATATCTTCCACACTCGGGATATTAAACGAAAAGTTGATAAAAAGATTATTCATGAAACCCATCCTGTCTGAAAATGTGTGTAAAACAGAAGTAAGCTTTGATTACAAATACCGGTGGCAGGGCTTACCGGCAGTTTTAAAGAGATATAGTCTTTCAGGAATCTTTTTGCTCTACTCCCTTCATAGTGAGTTGAATACGTTTGCGGATCAAATCTGTTTCAAGAACCTTAACTTTTACCTTCTGATATATTTTTACAACCTGGGCCGGGTCGTTGATAAATCTGTCGGACAGGTTACTTTTGTGTACCAGGCCATCCTGGTGTACTCCGATATCAACAAAAGCGCCAAAGGCGGTGATATTCGTAATGATACCCGGAAGGATCATTCCCGGCTTAAGATCTTCAATTTCATGTACATTGGGATCGAAGGAAAAATAGTCGAACGCCTCGCGGGGATCACGACCCGGTTTTTCAAGTTCTGCCAAAATATCCCTGATGGTTGGCAATCCTGTTGTTTCTGTGATATATTTTTCAGGTTTGATGATTTTCAGCATTTGCCTGTTTCGGATCAACTCCTGAACTGAAGCACCAAGGTCAACAGCCATACGATTAACAATAGGATAGCTTTCAGGATGCACGGCACTGGAATCCAGGGGATTTAATGCATTGTGAATGCGCAGGAAGCCAGCCGCCTGTTCAAAGACCTTTTCTCCGACCCTTGTTACATTTTTCAATTCATCCCTTGATTGAAAGGCTCCGTTGGCAGCTCTGTATTTCACAATATTGCCGGCAATCACAGGACCGACTCCCGAAACATAGGTGAGTAATTCCTTACTGGCCGTATTTATATCCACTCCAACCAGGTTCACACAGCTTTCCACCACATCCGTAAGGCTTTTTTGCAGGGCACTTTGATCAACATCGTGCTGATATTGACCTACTCCGATAGACTTGGGTTCAATTTTTACCAGTTCAGCCAAAGGATCCATCAACCGGCGGCCAATGGAAACAGCTCCCCGTACTGTGACATCGTAATCCGGAAATTCTTCACGGGCAATATCAGAAGCAGAATACACTGAAGCTCCCGATTCATTTACCACCACTACGGTGAGGTCTCTGTCGAAACGAATGCGGCGTATGAAATTTTCGGTTTCCCGGCTTGCCGTTCCGTTTCCAATGGAAATTGCTTCAATTTTATAGGCATTCACCAGGTTGAGTATTTTTTTTATTGCCGGGCCTACCTCTACCTGGGGAGGATGCGGATATATTGTTTCATTATGTAGCAGGTTGCCCTGCGCATCGAGACATACGAGTTTGCAACCAGTCCGGTAACCTGGATCAATCGCCAGTACACGTTTTTGCCCCAGGGGTGGTGCAAGTAACAGTTGTCGCAGGTTTCCCGCAAAAATTCTGATAGCTTCTTCATCGGCTTTCTGCTTGAGTATTTGCCTGAGTTCTGTTTCCATAGCTGGCTGTAACAAGCGTTTATAGCTATCTTTTACAGCCATCGAAACCTGGATGGAAGATTCATTGTTTGATTTCACAAAAATCTTTTCCAACTGATCAAGTGCGTTTTCCTCGGCCGGGAAAATCGAAAATTTCAGAAGTCCCTCATTTTCACCGCGCATAATAGCCAAAATCCGGTGTGACGGAATTCTGGATACCGGCTCATCCCAGTTGAAATAATCGCGGTATTTGGAAGCTTCCTCTTCTTTGTCTCTGGCAACTTTTGATTTTAAGACAGCTTCGCGGATAAACAGTGTTCTCATCCGGTTCCTTGCGTAAGCATGCTCGTTCACCCATTCGGCAATGATATCTCTGGCGCCGGCAAGCGCTTCTCTGGCATTATTTACCTCCAGTTTGGGATTGACAAACCGTTGTGCCATTTCTTCAACATTTCTGTCGTGTTGCACCATGATCATTTTAGCCAGGGGCTCTAATCCATGTTCTTTAGCTATGCTGGCCCTGGTTTTCCGCTTAGGTTTAAAAGGAAGATAAAGATCTTCTATTTCAGCCAATGTTTGCGCCTGTAATATTTTCGATTCAAGGTCGGGAGTCAGGTTACCTTGTTCACGAATTGTATTCAGAACGGTTTCACGGCGCTTGTCCATTTCTTCAAGACGCAGTACCCTGTCCCTGATAGCTGCAATTTTTACTTCATCAAGGCCGCCTGTCCATTCCTTGCGGTAGCGGGCGATAAATGGTATGGTTGCTCCATCGCTCAATAGTTTGATCGTATTTTCAACTGCCTTGCTGTCAAGGCTCAGCTCGCGTGCAATCAGTTCGGAATAAGCTAATTTCATATAAAACAACGTAGTATTAATTTCATATTCAATCGGATTACAAAATTCGGTAAAAGAAATGGAAACAGTGCAGACAATCGTACCGGTTCAGCAAAAAACCCTACATAGCGATATGATATGGGTATTTCTTCTTCAAGGTCTGTAATCATGATTGGATATGCCGTGTAGTTATCCTAATTTCAAATTCAATGCTTTTATCAATCTGAATACCCTGCACGCAATGGCTGTAAAGCAAAAACTTTACCTTTGTTTCCTGTTTTTAACCACTTTAATCCGACAAACATCCGTATGACAGAAAATCCAGCACTCAGAAATTTATGGGTAGTAGGCGACCGGGTCCTGATCAAACCACGGACTGCAAACAGCAAAACGAAAAGCGGGCTGTTATTACCCCCGGGATACAGCGAAAAAGAGGAGATCCAAACCGGATATATCGTAAAAACAGGACCTGGATACCCTATTCCAGCTTCGGCCGAAGATAGCGATCAATCCTGGAAACCGGCAGATGAAAAGATCAGGTATATACCTTTACAGGCACAGGTTGGCGACCTTGCAATTTTTCTGCAGAAGGGAGCGATTGAAATTATCTACAATGATGAAAAATATTACATTGTGTCGCAGCACTCCATTCTGTTACTTGAGCGTGATACAGGACTTTTTGAATAGTTTTTAACTACTGCATTCTAACCCATTCCGGTTTTGTATTTTTGCAGGTCATTGCTACATCAATTATGTATTTGAAAAACTTACGTCTTGCAAACTTCAAAAATTACCGGGAAGTTTCCCTTCAATTTACTGATAAAATAAATTGTTTTGTTGGGGCCAACGGCGTTGGCAAGACAAACATTCTGGATGCTGTCTACTATCTTTCATTCTGTAAGAGCTATTTCAATCCTGTTGATAATCAAAATATTAACCACGAAGAAGATTTTTTTGCCATTCATGGAACCTATTTCCGTAATGAGGAAGAAGGCATAGGTAAAGTATCCTGCATTCAGAAAAGAAACCAACGCAAACAGTTCATAATCAACGGAAAAGAATACGACCGCCTCGCTGATCATATCGGTTTGTACCCGCTGGTGATGATTTCGCCTTACGACCGGGATCTCATTAATGATGGAAGCGAAGTGAGAAGGAAATATATTGATTCGGTGATTTCGCAATTCGATAAATTTTATCTCGATAGCCTGATTAGTTACAATAAGGCTTTATTCCAGCGCAACAGCCTGCTTAAAGGATTTGCGGAAAGAAACTACTATGACCGTAACCTGACAGAAATATGGAATGAGCAACTTATTAGGTATGGTACCGATATATATCGCAAGCGCAGCACTTTTATCCGGGACTTTATACCTGTTTTCAACCGTTTTTTCAGTATTATCAGTGACGATCGCGAGACCGTGGGAATTGCTTATGAATCACAACTTCACAGCCGTACATTCGGGCAACTTCTGAGCGAAAGCTTTGAACGGGATAAAGTGATGCGTTATACTACTGCCGGAATACATAAAGACGATCTGACTTTTACGATTGGCTCTCATCCTGTAAAGCGTTTTGGATCCCAGGGTCAGCAAAAATCTTTTACCATTGCCATCAAACTGGCACAGTTTGAATATACAAGGAATATCAAGGGTTTTAAACCCATCCTGCTGTTCGACGATATTTTTGATAAGCTGGACGAGAAACGTGTTACTCAATTGGTGCATCTTGTCAGCCAGGATAGTTTTGGACAGGTATTCATCACCGATACCCAGCACGACCGCATTGAGAAACTTACATCTTCTCTGCCCATTACCCATTATGTTTGGGAGATCGAAACCGGAACCCCCAGTATGATTAATACATTAAGCTATGATTCGGAAACCGAATGAAATATTAGTTGGTGATGCCATCAGAGAAATGACTGAATTTTACAATCTTAGCGGGCGTTTAACAGAAACTTGTGTTCTGTCGGCCTGGGAAAAAATTGTTGGAACCTTGATCACCAAACATACAACCAATCTTTATATTAAGCACAGAAAGCTATATGTGGTTGTAAATTCTTCCGTGATACGCTCCGAATTATCTTATGTGCGATCAAAACTGGTCAGGATGCTGAACAAAGAAGCGGGAGAAAAAGTCATTGATGAAGTGGTATTGATGTAATGTTATCCATATCAGCCCAATAACAGTCTCTGCAGTAATTTGTTCCAGAATTTACTTCCTGACGCTTTTCCAATAGCGAGATTGATCAGCCCATTCCTGTTGGTAATCAACTGGCGGTACAGATGAAATTTCCTGTTAGTACCCCTGAACTTTTTGTGGATTTCATGATCATATCGTTTCATGAATGACGCTGAGAAATCGTTATTCTCAAAACATTTTACTGCCTGCCTGCCGGCTGTGCGCCCAGACACCATAGCCTGACCAATGCCTTCGCCGGTTGCAGGATTTACAAGCGAGGCAGCATCGCCGCACAACATAAAGCAGTGCCCGCTTAAACTTGTATTTGCTGATCCCAACAGCAGCTTGCCTCCTTTAATTTCACCTGTCATTTGTGCATCTTTGAAACGATTTTTGAGCTGTGGTTCCTCACTGATCGCATTGAGGAGTATTTCCTTCAGATTCAATTTTCTAGCCTGAATAGTTGAGGATAGGGCACCGGCACCGATGTTGGCGAGCTGGTTACCGGCAGGAAAAATCCAAAAATAACCGGGCGCAAGGTTCTTTAAATAATGCAGTTCAAAAGTTTTTTCCGGTATGCCTGAAACATTTTTAAAAAAAGCCCGGATAGCCAGGGAAGTGTGATCTGGATCGGGAATGCTTCCGGTCAGGGTACGTCTGACGATGGAATCTGTACCATCACAGCCGATAATGAGTTTTGCCCTGAAAAGACGATTGCTGGCAAGAATAGTTGCTACATCAGTTGTTTTGTTGATCCGGATATCGGTTACCCGGTGGTCAGGGAAAAAGTGAACATTATCTGCCTGATTCACAAGTTGAAACAGAAAATTGTCCCAGGCCATTCTTGTGGTGATAAAACCATATTCAGGAAATTCAATGTCAGCATATTTGCCGGAAGGAGAGAATATTCTGACAATATTTACGGGTACTTTCGCATCGAAAGTTTGCAAGGCTTCTGTGTGTTTTTTGCTAATTGTATTCAGCACCTTTGGAACAAATGCCGCAATAGCGCCACCACAGGCTTTGTCCTTGGGGAAATGTGATTTATCTAACAGGGCAATTCTAAGACCGCTGTCAGCAAGCGCCAGAGAACAGGTCAATCCGGCCGGACCTGCACCACATATGATCACATCATAATCTTTCATGCCCGTGTGCTGTGCATATTTCAGAAGAATAGAACCGTAAAGGTTAAAATATCAGAGCAATTGCGTTTACCAGGAACGGCCGGTCAAGCAACGGTTACATGGTCAATGGCAGGTTCATTGACCGGTATCAGCAGTTCATGCATTTATATCTGATGGAGTTTGCACATCAGTTTCATTTTTTTTCTCTTTACTCACCCTTAATTTCAGCAATGTAATTACTCCGGCAGCAGCTATTGAAAGCACAGTAATCTCGCCCATGGTATCAAAAGCTCTGAAGTCAACCAGAATGACATTGACGACATTGCGTCCATTTGCCAGAATATAGGTGTAGTCGAGAAAGTATTGCTTGATAGATTGGGCCGGATCTGCAGTCACGAGAACCAACATCATTACCGTTATGAATGAACCGATGGCGATGGAAATGATGGCATCGCGGCTTTTGGTATTCTTACTGCTGTAATTTGCAAACCGTGGAATTTTATACACCACCAGGACAAGCAACAAGACGGTCAGGGTTTCAATGGAGAATTGAGTAAGGGCCAGGTCGGGCGCACCATAAAAAACGAATAATATGGCTATTCCGTAACCGGTGATACCGAGGGAAGCTATTGAAGCAAGTACTGATTTTGATCGGATAGCAAAATACGCTGCTAAAAGAATTACCACAACGATGAGAACCTCATAAGTATGAATGTCAGATAAATTGAGTGAAATAGAGCCCAGATCAACAAACAGCATCAGGGTGAGGCTTCCAAGGAAAATAAAAGTGAGTAATGTCCACATGATATAATGCCGCATGTAGCCATTCTGAAAAAAATTTGTCTGAAAACTGGCAAACCTGATCATACTATTCAAAGAAAGATCATACCCGGTTTCAGCCTGCAACATCTCATTCCGCATGACAAAATTATCAATGATGCGCCCAATATTCCGGCGGAAATAAAATACAATACCACCTGCAACAGTCACTATACTGAGAAGAAGGCTTAAATTGAATCCGTGCCAGAGATGCAGATCACTATCAATGGTTGTTCCCAGTACCGCACTTGATCCGGTGCTTGCAAAATTATGCGAAAAGCCACCGGTGAATATACCCCATAACAAACCACCGATGCCCAAAATCATCGGAGGAAGCCACAGAGAAAGTGGAGCCGGATGAGGATGCTTTGGAGTAGGTATTTCTTTACCCCAGAACGGTTTAATACCTGTCATAATAGCCGTGGCAACCAGAAGCATGTTTACAACAACGGCCAGTACAGTCAGTGTTACCGGAAGCCAGTTGAAATGCATGACAGATTCATAAATAAGTTCTTTCGCAACAAATCCAAGGAATGGAGGAAGGCCGGCATAGGAGAGCGCTGAAAGCAATCCGGCCAGCATGAGTGTATAAAGGTGTTTTCTTAATCCACCCAGCATATTAATATCCCTGGTTCCGGTTTCGTGATCAATAGCACCTGTAATAAGAAATAAGGAGCCTTTGTACATGGCATGGACTGCAAGGAAAGTAACAGCCGCGCTGATGGCGGGATTAGTTCCCAGTCCGATGAGAAAAACCAAAATTCCCAAAGCGCTTACTGTTGTGTAGGCGAGAATACGTTTCAGATCCGTTTGTCCAAGTGCCCGTATTGCGCCAATAATCATTGTAACGGCACCAAATGCGATCAGTGTGTACTGCCACGAAGCGGTTCCTCCAAGCATTGGATTTAGCCTTGCCAAAAGGTAAATCCCGGCTTTTACCATGGTTGCCGAATGAAGATATGCACTCACTGGTGATGGTGCTTCCATGGCATTGGGGAGCCAGTATTGAAACGGAAATTGGGCTGATTTTGTGAAAGCACCCAGGAATACAAGGATGATTATTGCAGGATAAAAACTGCTTGCTTTTATAATTTCACTTTGAGATATTAACTCACTGATTGAGTAGCTATTACCAATACTGCCGACAATGATCATACCAGCCAGTAATGCCAGACCACCTCCACCTGTTACCAGTAATGCCTGAAGCGCAGCTTTTCGGGACTTTTCAGATTCATGGTTAAAGCCAATCAGCAGGTAAGAACTGATACTGGTTAATTCCCAGAAAATGAACATCGCGATTATATTATCGGCTGCAACCACACCTAACATGCTGGCCATGAAGAATAGCAGGTAGCTGTAAAACCTGCCTTGTTTGCGGTGTCCATGCAGATAACCGTTGGCATAAAACAGGATCAATGCACCTATTCCACTGATAATCAATGCAAAAGTCAAACTTAATCCATCCATTAGAAAATCAAGATGGATATCAAAGGATGGAAACCACGAATAGCTTGCATTAATTATCTGTCCGTTGCTGATCTCGTCAATAAACGTAGTAAAGTAGAAAAATATAGCCAGTGGTACTGCCGACAGGATATAGCCTGCAAACTTTGGTGTAAGTCGCTGAAAAAGCGGTGCAGCCATTGCAACCGCAAACCCAATCAATATTGCAAAAATCATTTTTTCAACCTGTTAATCAGTTTACATCTTTTCGTCTGTTGTTTGCTCCATTTTGTCTTCTTCAAGCCCGCTAAGCACTCTCTGTGTGTGTGGGTCATATTTACCTTCCAACCTGTCAACTACCGTTCTATCCCACTTTTTATAACCTGCCTTATGAGCTGCTCTTCCCATAAGGTGGGCGCTTACAGGCACAGTGAGGAAAAGAAAAATATTGATTCCGATGACTAAAAAAGCAATTCCAAGGTCGTAATAATAAACAGCAAGCCCGGTAAGAATACATGAGGCTCCGAGTGTGGCTGCAATGGTGGAAGCCGACATTCGCAGGAATACATCAGGCATTTTCAACAATCCAACGGCCGCAAGGAAAATGAAAACCGTTCCTCCGACCAGAAATATTATGACGATGATTTCTTTCATGATGCAGTTGTTAAAAAATCATTCATTACCATCTTTCTGATAGTAATAGGCAAAAGCAATAGTACTTAAAAAAGCGATCAGGGCAAGAATAAGTGAAATATCAATAATGACTGGTTTATGGAACAAAATTGAGTAGGCAGAAGTAAAACCAATACCAACAATTACGAGCATATCAAGAGCTACTACCCGGTCCATAAGCCGTGGTCCTTTAATCACACGTTTAAAAACAAGCACCATGCTCAGGCTCAGCATGGGCAGCACAAAATACAGAAGGATATTATTCAGGTTCATCGCAAAGCCTCCAATAATTTCTTTTCGAGTGTATTTTTAATACCGGCAATCACTTCTTCTTCCGAGTCAATATACACTGTGTAAACATATAGTATTTTCCGGTCGGTTGAAACGTCGAGACTCATGGTACCAGGTGTGAAAGTAATAATATTTGCAAGCAGGGTTATTTCAATGTCTGATTCTGCAGTCAGCGGCAAGGCAATGATACCAGGTTTCATATAGTGGTGTGGCGTGGCAATGTCCCATGCTATTTTAATACTTCCGGTGATGATCTGCCAAATGAAAGTGCCGAGAAAATCAAGTATTTTGGGAATCCTGGTAAAGTATTTACGGTGTGAATGTCCGAATATGAGCAAGAGGATCACAAAACTGAAAAGATAACCAAAAATCAGGTTTATTATTGTCAGTTTCATGGTGAGGAGTATCCACACCACCGCAAGAAAAATATTTGTCAGTAACATTTTCATGGTTTACCTCCCAACACTACTTTGATATATTCTTCAGGATTTATTAGTTGTTCACCGGCTCTCACCGACAATTCATAGAGCGGTTCAGGGTAAAAGCCGATGAATATGGTGATTGCCGCCAGGAATGCGATAGGGATGATCATAAAAATTGCAGGCCTGGTAAACAGATTCGAAATTTTTGAATCAGATGAAAATGAATTGGTGGGATGGTTCTTCCAAAAGGCTTCATTCCAGATCTTCATCATGGAAAATAGTGTGAGCAAACCCACAAGAAGTGCTACAAAACTGATGAAATACTTTTCGTCAAGTATGGCATCTTTAATGATAAAAAACTTGGCCCAGAATCCGGATAATGGAGGAATGCCTGCCAGGGAAAGTGCAGGTATCAGGAATAAGAAAGCAACAAAAGGATAAACATTCAGTACTCCACCGATTTTTCTTATATCATAGCTGCCTTTCAAATGATTGACCACGCCACTTACAAGAAACAGGTTGGTTTTTACGATGATGTGATGAAGAATATAAAACACAGCACCTGCTATAGCCAGCTTTGAGTAAAGACCCAGTCCAAAAACCATATATCCTATCTGACTGACGATATGAAAAGAGAGTATCCTTCGCATATCGTACTGAGAAGCTGCACCCAACACACCTACAAACATGGTAAATCCTGCAATAATGAGGACCACAGTATGAGTAAAAGCGATATTTCCGACAAAAATCAGAGTAAATACCCTGATCAGGCTATAAACCCCAACTTTCGTGAGCAAGCCTGCAAAAATAGCAGTAACAGGAATAGGGGGTGTGTGATATGAAGCCGGCAACCAGAAAAAAACAGGGAAAACTGCTGCCTTAATTCCGAATGACATCAGAAAAAACATGGATACTACAGTTACCAGTCCCTGATTTTCATAAGCAGCAATCTTTACCGAAAGATCAGCCATGTTAAGGGTTCCAACCATTCCGTACAGAAAACCTACTCCCACCAGGAAAAGTGCGGAAGAGATCAGGTTCAGAGTGATGTATTTGAAAGTGCCTTCGAGTTGTCTGGATTCACCACCCAGGGTCAACAACACAAATGATGAGATAAGCATCACCTCGAACCATACATACATATTGAAAAGGTCGCCGGTTATAAAAGCACCACAAACACCCATAATAAGTGTATTTACCAGCGTATAGTAGCCAAATTGTTTGCGACGCCGGTCAATTGTAACCAGGGAATAAACAGAAATAGCAAAGGCAATGATACCTGTGATAAGCACCATGGATGCACTGAACATGTCAGCAACAAGTGTAATTCCAAAAGGCGCCGGCCAGCTTCCAACCTGAACAGCAATAATACCATCCAGCCACACCGTGCGGACCAGTAAAATACCTGTAAGTAAAAGCAAGGTGGCCCCTATAGCATTTAAACCGCTTTGAACCTGGCGCTTATGCCAGAATATTGTAATGATAATTGAGAATAGCAGCGGAAGCAGGATCGGGGTTATGAGAAGTATATTATTCATAATCTTAGTACTGCTTTAGTTTGAGCTATCGGTAACTTTGAGTTTATCAACATCATCCACACCCACGATCTGGTATACCTGCTCGATTAAAACAATCACAAAAGCAGTTAGCCCGAAACTGATAACTATCGCTGTCAGTATAAGCGCCTGGGGCAGCGGATCGGCAACCGCTTCGGTGATCTGCTTGGTACCCTCTTCTATAATAGGAGCCTTACCCCGTGTTAATCGCCCGATCGTGAAAATCAAAAGATTTGAGGCATGCGAAAGGAGAGAAAGACCAATGATAAGTTTTACCAGGCAACGCCTTAGTATCATATAGATAGCCCCTGCAAATAAGCCACCTATTACGAAGGAAAGGAGCACTTCCATAGTTATTCTTTCGTTTTTAACGTATATACAATACTGACAGTAATTCCAATTACCACGAAATAAACTCCTGTATCAAATAAAAATGGAGTACTCAGCCTGCCCACAACTGGCAGGGAAAATTCAGTCCATAAGCCTGTAAAAGCAGTTTTGCCATGAAAAAGAGAAAGCAAACCACTAAATAATGCCACGGAAAGACCTAAAAGTATAAACGGCCTGCTGTAAGGGAACAGCCTTTTGGCTTCCTTTACTCCATTCGATACAGCATACAATGCAAAAGCAGAGGCTGCTACCAGACCACCGACAAATCCACCTCCGGGTTCGTAATGTCCACGGATAAGAACAAAAAAGGAAAAAATCAGCAAGACTGGTAATAATATTTTGGAGGATGTGGAGAGAATGAGTGAAATCATACAATGATGAGGTATAGTGTTTTAAAACAAATTGCAAATTAAACACAAAAATGGGAGGAAAGTTTTGTTCTTATATATTATTTCTGACAAAATCATTTTCTCTGACATGCTTTCGATCGCTATTACAATTCTAATGTTCAGAAAAAGGAATCTCATGTTATCGAATGAATATATTATTCAATTGATAACCAGCGCCCTACGTGTAATATGAAAATTTATAAAACAATTATATTTGAGGTTCACCCATAATAAGTAATTTAGTCGCTTAAATTATTTCTGCAATTTTTTACACTCTTATTATGCTAAGACCTGTGATCATTGGTATCCTGTTCATTTGCAGCCACTCACTATCTGATGAGAAGATCAGTGGTCAGATACCTGAACAGGGCAGGTTCAGAAAGGCTGACGTGATTGAGAACTTTGACAATGGGACAATCAATCTTGCTTCTTTCGGTAACGAAGATCTGCAACCCTTTGCCTGGGAACTGAACGCTCAGATTACATGGGGTGCTTCACCCTGGTCGTTGAAATTATATGGAAATACATGGAAGCTTCAAAGTATTGTACCTTGCACAGCAGATACCGGTACTGTATGGAGTGTACATGCATTTGTCTCTCAACCATCAGAATATCAGGGTTTCGGTGTGATGGATTCGGCCAATGTTATTTTTTATTCGTTTTCAGGAACACAGAAGATAACTTTCAGTAACTGGGTGACAGTTTACCAGGGAAGTTTCCCGGAAAATCAATGGAATGAATATCAATTACCACTGGGCGAACATTGGCTTGATTATTTCGGTTATCTGCCGGATATTACCGGAATAGTTTATCTGAACAACAGAGACAATTCTTCGCAGGGTGTCATTTATTTTGATCAGATTGAGGATATTACGCCTGATTTGCCAAAGCCTCCCGTTGTCATGGTGAATTATGTAATTACTAATACAAATGGCACACAAAGTGCAAAAAATGTCACTGTTCAATTTTTCAGTCAGGTGATAGATCCCGACAGTGATGAGCATTTCTATTACTGGGATTTTGGTGACGGTAACAGCTCTGGTATGCAGCACCCACTGCATACATTTGCTATCAGCGACAACCATTTCTATACGGTATTACTGAAAGTGGCAGATCCGACAAACAAATGGGGTTATGCCAGTTGCCGGATTCCTGTTTCAGGCGGTAACAACAATTTACCCGTTACGATCAATTTTGTGGGTGATATAATGCTGGCGCGAAAATATGAAGCTTCGGGGGGAATTATTCCAACAATGGGAGTACAGGCAATTTTTACTCCCACCATACCTTATCTTGGTGATGCAGCAGATATTACAGTTGCCAACCTTGAATGCACATTTACCACACACTGGCAAAACCATCCAACAAAAACCATTTGTTTTAAAAGCGCTCCTGCCAATATAGACGGCCTTACTTATGCGGGAATTGATGTAGTATCACTGGCAAACAATCATATTTTCGATTATCTGCAGCCAGGGATGGAACAGACTATTTCAGTATTGAATGCCAAGGGTCTTACATATTCAGGGGCAGGAGCAACAGCTTATGAAGCATACCGGCCTGCTTTCATCTTAAAAGCAGGAGTATGTTTTGCTTTCGTGGCTGCGAGTAATCGTACCGGGCAATACAACAATTATCAACCATACCTGAATGCAGGATACAATAAACCGGGGTTTGCCGATTTGATCCGCTTTCAGGTTACAAAGCAGATACAGGAAGTAAAGGGCATTGCCGACCTTGTAGTTCTTGAATGGCATTCTGGCAGTGAATATTCCACGGCTCCTTCATTCTGTAATCCACGAATGATTTCTTCTTATGACGATGGTGATGAGGATTATAGCCCTTTTACAACTGCTCCGGCAAAAGGAGATATTGAATGGCGGCATTTTGCCGTTGATCATGGTGCTGATCTTGTTATATGCCATCATCCGCACATCATTCATGGTCTAGAAATCTATAAAGGCAAGCTTATTGCACATTCACTCGGCAACTTTACTTTTGACCTTACCTATCCCGAAACCATGCCTTCTATGATCCTGAACGCATGCGCAGATACTGCTGGTTTTTACAGATTTACAGTTACGCCTGTGTTTATTGATGATTTTATTCCACAACGGGCAAAAGGTGAATTTGGGCTTTATTTGCTTGATCATCTTGCACAGCTATCCAAAAATCTCAATACGGTTTTAAAAATTGACAGGATCAATGTAACTGCCGAAGTAGTTTCTGACACATCACTCATGCAAACATTTGATGAGAAACATCATATGCGTCTGGCCATGAGTCAGGTGGGAAATCAATGGCAAACCATTCCATTAAAGCTTGATAAAAACGGAAGTATTTCATCAGTCGCAGAAGTGCAACCTCCGGCTGACTATGAATTCAGGTCTGGCAGAGAATTACTATGGTTCGGTAATATGGAAAATGAAGGATGCACGTTGTGGGATTTGAACAGCACTGATGAAATATATTGTGATACAGTAGCATATGCAGGACATAGAAGCATTCAGCACCGCCGTACCCAGGGTTCATCAGGAAATATTGTGACAAGCCTGGAACAGAGAATGATTTTACCCCCAGGCACTGCAGGATACTCACTCTGCGGTTATATGAAAACTTTGAATGGCTATAATGTAACTATTGAAGTTCAGTATTTTGAAAACCGGACCGGTGTGAATCCCATGGCAACTGAAAATATAGGAATCAAAGTCAGCGGTGATTCACGGTGGACCTTTTATCATAAACAGCTTACGGTTCCTGCGGGAGCTAACTTTATTGACATCCGTTTGAACAGTGCCAGACCTGCCCAGGGCCAGGCATTCTCCTGGTTCGATAATGTTGGCATTATAGCATGGGAAGAATGGGGAAGTTATAATTTTGATCAGCCTTTCCCGGTCCCGAATGACTATTATTATTTGCAGGTCAGGTCAACCTCCGGTCAAAGTGAAATAGAGCTAAACTATTATATAAATCAGTTTGTTGATTTGACTTTGGGAATAAATCCAACCCGGAACCTTAATCCAGAACACTGTCTGATGGAACAGAATTTTCCCAATCCTTTCAATCCGGCTTTTGGATCAACAAGGATTACATGCAGAATGACAGGAAATTACCCTGTTAATCTGAGTATTTATGATACTCACGGGCGATTGGTCAGGACGCTTGTTGATGCAGTATTAAACGCAGGCAACAATTGCATTTTATGGGACGGAAGAAATATGCACGGAAAAATTGCAGAAGCCGGTATCTATTTTATCAGGCTGGATTCAAACGATATTTCATGCATCAGTAAATGCATTGTAATACATTGATTTTATATGGATACTGATAAAATGTTGTACTACCCTTATCATAACGATATTTCCGGACATTTATAAGCACGGTGTTTATATTTGTAAGAATAAGACAAACTCACTGAATGACTATTATCTGGCAGATTCTTACTATTATTGGCTCTCTCGGCATTTTTCTTTTCGGAATAAAAATGCTGAGCGAATCACTGCAAAAAGTAGCAGGGAAACGTATGCGATCGGTGTTAACAACCATTGCAGCCAATAAATACCGCAGTATTTTTACCGGATTGGTAATTACCTCAGTGATACAATCTTCTTCAGCTACTTCGGTGATGATCATCAGTTTTGTTAACGCAGGATTGCTCAGTCTCTATCAGGCAGCAGGTGTATTGATCGGAGCAAATATCGGTACGACGCTTACCATCTGGATGATATCATTTCTGGGTTTCAAAATATCTTTAAATGTGATATTGCTCCCAGTTATTGCTTTAAGCCTACCATTTTATTTTTCTCTGAAAAGCCGGTGGAAATCAATAGGCGAATCGCTTTTTGGTTTTGCATTATTATTTTTAGGTGTTGAATTGCTTAAGGACAATTTACCTGTGCTCGACGAAAGTAATTCTTTCGTCAGGGAATTGGCCGGTTTTACAGGAAATGGGTTAGTTTCATTATTGCTTTTCATTGCAGTGGGTGTTGTTTTTACTCTTCTTTTGCAATCTTCGAGCGTAACTCTTGCCCTCACTCTTGTAATGTGCAATAATGGCTGGATAAATTTTGAAATATCAGCAGCTATGGTACTGGGAATTAACATTGGAACCACGTCTACTGCCATCATTGCTTCATTCATTACGAACGCAGCCGCCCGCAGAGCTGCGCTTTTTCATGTGCTTTTCAATGTTACAGGCATGCTGTGGGCTGCTTTGCTTTTCAAACCTTATATGTATGCCATTGAGCATATTACATTACTTTTCGAAGATACATCACCATTTACCAGCACTCAATCAATTCCTGTTGCTTTATCGCTTGTTCACACATCTTTGAATGTTGTCACTGCTGTGCTTGTTTCGGGTTTGCTCTCACAATATATACGCCTGATCAACCTGTTGGTTCCTGAAAGGGGTATTCGCGATAATTACCGACTCACCTATCTGAGTTCACCCATAAGTACTTCTGAGCTATCTGTATTGCAGGCAGGAAAAGAGATTCACGTTTTTGGAAAGCGAACAGAGGCTATGTTTGAATTCCTTCCCCGTCTGCTCATTGAAAAGAATGAGGAAGATTTCGGGGCATTGTTTGATCGCATCCGGCAATATGAAGCGATTTCTGATCGTATGCAGGAGGAAATCGCATCCTTTCTCATAAGGATTTCAGCCAGCGACCTGAGTTGGAAGAGTAGTAAAAAGATTCGCTCCATGCTGAAAATCATTGATGATTTGGAAAAAATTAACGATACGTGCATGAAAATGGCTTCTCTCATCAGAAATAAGAATGAAGAAAAGGCCTGGTTCACACAAAAAATGCGAAACGAAATTGGTGAGCTTTTCGGGTGGGTAAGTAAATCGCTGATTGTGATGAACCGAAACCTCGAAAATTTTGATACTTCGGTTAGCCTTGGCACAGTAAACGATACTGAATCAGCCATCAATGGTTTGCGCGATCACTTATTGCAAAAAAATCAAAAAAGGCTTTCATCCGAAAAAATTCAGTACTCAACAGCAAAGTATTATTCTGAGTTCGTTGGGCTATCTGAAAAGATTGGAGATTTCACTCTTGATATTAGCAAGGCAGTCGCTGATTCTCAGGAAGAATGTGAGTAGTTGTTGAAAAATTAACAATAATTTAATACTGCATATTTTAATGATTTTCCCGGGACTTTATATTTTTGGCATTTGTTTAATCAATAATCTGATTCACCTCCCAATTATGAATATTTTAAGCAAATGACACAATAACAGCATGTTACAACAAATAGCCCGGTATGGAATCTGATCAGCACATAATCAATTCATACAACTGATGGAATATTTATACTTGTTTATCATTATCTTTCTGTTTATCCTCGCCATTTCCGACCTGATAGTAGGGGTTAGCAACGATGCTGTTAATTTCCTTAACTCGGCTGTTGGTGCAAAGGCTGCTCCAATGAGGGTGATCATGCTTGTAGCTATTCTGGGGATTTTGGCTGGAACCACATTTTCAAGCGGGATGATGGAGATTGCACGAAGCGGGGTGTTTTATCCCGGCCAGTTTCATTTTTCCGAAATGATGATCATTTTTCTTGCGGTGATGATTACCGATGTATTGCTGCTTAATGCCTTCAATAATTTTGGCTTACCGACATCTACCACAGTTTCAATTATTTTTGAGTTGTTGGGAGCATCTGTGATCGTTGCTATTGTAAAAATTTCCGGCAGCGGACAGACCATACAGGACATCGGCAGTTATATCAACGCAGGAAAATCTCTCGCTATAATTTCCGGTATTTTGCTCTCTGTTGTAATTGCTTTTTCTGTTGGCAGCCTTGTACAGTTTATTTCACGCCTGTTTTTTACTTTTAATTATCAGCCTCGGCTCAAATATTTGGGAGGCATCTGGGCTGGTTTTGCCATGACTTCGATCACCTATTTTATGGTGATCAAGGGTGCGCGTGGCGCATCTTTCATGAGCCCGGAATTTGTAAAATATATTGAGGATAACACACTCTTGATTCTGACCCTGAGCTTTCTCGGTTGCTCGGTAATCTTTCAGTTTCTGGTCATGATTTTTCGAACCAATATACTTAGAATTGTCGTATTGATCGGAACATTTGCACTCGCTATGGCTTTTGCCGGCAACGATCTTGTCAATTTTATTGGTGTACCGTTGGCTGGTTTTGAATCATTCAAGACTTTCATTAACGATCCTGCCTCCGATCCTGACCAGTTTCTGATGGGTTCCTTAATGAAACCGGTAGTTACTCCAACTTATATGTTACTGCTTGCAGGTGCAGTGATGTCAGTGACGCTGGTTTATTCCAGAAAAGCACGCACAGTTATCAGTACCAGTGTTGATCTCAGCCGGCAGGAAGAAGGTACTGAGCGCTTCGGTTCTACATTGTTATCGCGCAATATTGTCAGGCTGAGCATGAATATCGGTGAAGGAGTGAATAAGGTCATGCCCCGGCGTCTCAGGGATTTTATTGATCGGAGGCTTGAAGTTGAGAAAAAAAAGCAATTGCATGATCCTTCAGGAAAAGTTTCGTTTGATATGATCAGGGCCTCGGTGAATCTGGTGGTTGCAAGTATTCTTATTGCTTTCGGAACCAGTCAGAAACTACCATTAAGTACGACTTACGTTACATTTATGGTTGCCATGGGAACTTCATTTGCCGATGGAGCCTGGGGCCGTGAAAGCGCAGTTTATCGCATTACCGGTGTTTTATCGGTGATTGGCGGATGGTTCATTACTGCAATTGTAGCTTTTACCGTTACTTTCTTTGTTGCACTCATCATGATTAAGGGTGGCGAGATCAGCATGTTTGTTCTGATTGCAATTGCTGTTTTTATTTTAATCAGACAGCAAAAATCTTATCTTAAACGCGAAGCAGGTGCGGCTGCGAGTATCCCGGTGGAAGATACTGCAGAAATCCTTGATGATGCCAATGTATTGAAAAAATGTACTGCCAGTATTGTAGGTAACCTGGGCATTGTTTCAAAGCTTTATCACCGTATTCTCAAAGGTCTTTTTGAAGAAAACCGCAAAATACTCAAGGAAGTTCAGTCCGATGTAGATAAACTGAACAAGCAAACAAAGAAACTCAAAGACAATATCCATAAAGTTGTTGACAAACTGCGCGAAGATTCAGTAGAAACAGGGCATTTTTATGTACAGGCTCTGGATTATCTTCGCGAAATCGCGCACTGTGTTAATTATATTTCAGAACCATGTTACGTGCATATCAACAACAACCACAAAGGATTGCTCAATGTACAGAAAACGGAATTATCACGAATTGGGCAGGAAACCTCAAAATTGATCAACCTGATTCTTGAAATCATTCAAAAAGAATCGTTTTCAAGACAGGAGGAGGTTATCAAATTGCAGACTTCCATTCTTGAAATCATTGATCTTTCGCGTAAGGCGCAGATAAAACGCATCAAGGGAAATGAAGCCGGGACCAAAAACAGTTTGCTGTACCTCAATATTTTATCAGAAACCAAAAACCTGCATCTATTCATGGTCAACCTTTTTAAATCACATCGTGATTTTGTTCTTTTTACTAAAGAGAGAATCCAGCCTGTAAAGTCAGGCACAGGTTCCGATGAAAAAAAATAGTTGCACCGGAAAGATAAAATCAAAGAATACAGAAAGGAAAACAAGATACAGGCATTGAGTCTGAAACCATTGATCAGCCAGCATCCACGAGAGACGTTTTTTTGCATCCACAACAGCTCAAATTTATATCTTCTTACTGATGCAGATCCGTGCATCAACAGCAGATACACGGTCAGGCATACCAAGCAGGGGATTTAAGTCCATTTCAACAATTTCAGGTGCAGCTTCAACCAGGGATGATAATCTAACAATGATTTCAGTGAAAATACTTTCATTGATCCCGGGGCGGCCACGTATACCTTTGAATATTTTATAACCCTTCAGGTGCTTCATCATTGTGCATGCTTCTTCCAGGGAAACCGGAACAAAGGAAGCGTTAATATCGCGGAGCACTTCAATAAAAATACCACCTAAACCACACACGATCATATGACCAAATCCTGGTTCAAGCTTTGCGCCGATAAATAATTCAGTACCCTGTATCATAGGCTGCAACATCACACCAAGTGCTCCTTCAATGGCCATGAGCGTGTCAAAATGCTCTTCTACAGCAGAAAGGGTCCTGATATTCAAAATCACACCTCCCATATCGGATTTATGCAATGGTCCTATTACCTTCATTACCAAAGGAAAGTCCACTTCGATTGCAGCACTGACCGCATCTGTTTTTGTATGTGCAATGACTTCTTTGGCCCTTGGTATGCCTGCTGCATCAAGTAAAGCCTGCACTTTATCAGGTTCCAGATATCCATCGGGAGCAAAATCTATGATTTTGCGAATGGCTTCTGTGTCTATCTGAATTTCATGATGACCGTCAGGAACAGTGTTAGATGATGCAAAAACCCTCGCCAACGCATTGCCAAGAACCACCTCATCGGGAAAGAAAACATGCCCCTTGCTGATGAAATCTTTTACTTCCTCTGAAGCCGTAAGGGTGGAAGGCAACACAGAAAATACTGGCTTGCGGCAGGACTGAATCTTCTCATGTAAAATATTGTAAACATCAAAAATCCTGGACAGACCCGGAGTACCAAAAATCACGATCATGGCGTCAATTTCGTCAAATTTCTGATCTACATAATCCATAATGATCCCTAATTGCTCAGCGGTTCCTGTGGCCAGAAAATCAATGGGATTGGTTACTGAGGAGCCTGGAAACAAATGTGTCTGGAGTTCCCTGGAGTCTGGACTACTAAGTTGTGGAACATGAAGTCCACCATGCGACAAAGCATCAGTAAGCATAACAGCAGGACCACCGGCATGAGTAATCACAGCAATATTTTTACCTTCAGGCGGTTTGTGCATGAATACTGAAGCTACTGCAATGAGATCTTCGCGACCATAACAACGGATGATGCCTGCCTTTCTGAACAGAATATCAACGGCAAAATCAGGCGTTGCCATTGCACCTGTATGAGAGGAGGCAGCCCTGCTTCCGGCCTCAGAAGCTCCTGCCTTCACCGCTGCGATTTTACAGCCTTTACTTATCAGGGATTGAGCATGTTTGAAAAGTTTCTGAGGCCTGGCGATATTTTCGATGTATAATAACTTGATCCTTGAACTTTTCACGGGATCAAAATTAATATCGAGGTATTCCAACACTTCTTCCACACCGGTCTGAGCACTGTTGCCAACTGAAAAAACGCTGCAAAAGCTAATGCCATTGGGAATACCGGCTTCCATAATAAAACAGGCCGTAGCACCTGAACCGGAAATAAAATCCGCACCTGTGGGTTCCAGCCTGGGTATGGGGAGCGTGAAAACACTCTGGTGAAATGGCGTCATCACACCAATACAGTTAGGTCCTATCAGCACACCTTGAACCTTGTTGACCACTTCTACGATCTTCTTTTCAAGCGCTGCCCCCTCCTTACTTTCTTCGCTAAAACCTGCAGAAAGGATAATAAAAGCTTTTGTGCTCTTCTCGTTTGCCAGTATTTCAATGGTAGGCAAACAATATTTTGCAGCAATGGCAAGCACTGCAAGATCAACTGTTGGCAGATTACCGGGTTGGAGATAACTTTTAATTCCCTGAACTTCTGTTTCTTTGGGATTAACAACATAAAGCTCTCCCTTAAAAGAGCCGTCAAGTATATTTTTTAGAACTTTTCCTCCAGGTTTCGTAATGTCGTTTGATCCACCCACAACAACAATACTTTTAGGTTCAAGAAGTTGACTATTAATCATTTGTAATTAGTGTTAGAATTTTTATAATACGATCATACTGAATCATGGTCAATTGATAATATTTTTCTCCCGGCAGGGTCTTCGGAAATGTCCAGGCCACGTCTGAAGGAGCCGGCGCAAATATAACAAAAAGCCTCTCGTTCGGACAAAATTAAAATTCAGACTGCATTTTTTTGAAATAAAAGCAACCAACAGGCAATAATTGCGTTAATTTGTCATGCATTTCTCATTATCCCAAAAATCAATTTTATGAAAAAAGCAAACTTTCTTATTATTTTGTTAATCTGTGTGTTGCAATTACATGCCCAGATTACGGTTACAAGTGCCGATATGCCATCAGCCGGGCAATCTTTCAGAACCAGTCTTTCCTTCGATTTGCAAACTTTTAATTTTCAGGAAACCGGAAATAATTTTGTATGGAATTTTCAATCCATGACAGGTTTGACACAACGCGAGTCAACCTTTCTGACGGTGACACAAACTCCCAATGTTTTCTGGCTTTTCTTTCTGGGAAGTGCCAACCTGGCTGTCGAAATTGAAGAGATCAGCCTGCTGCCCGGAATTCCTGTTGAAAGTGGTTATCAATTCTTCAATAAAACATCATCAAAGTATTCCGATGTTGGTGTTGGATTAATCGTCAGCAGCCTGCCATTACCACTTAAATACGCCAATCCTGATGTACTTTATGAATTTCCCATGAATCTTGGTTATGACAAAACATCAAATGCAAGTCTGGTACAAACCATTCCCGGAGTCGGTCATATCACTATTCAGCGTCAGCGAGTCAGCGTTATTGATGGCTGGGGTACGTTGAATACTCCTTACGGGAGTTTTCAGACACTCCGGCTTAAGTCAAATGTCACTGAGTACGACAGCATCTATGTTGATACACTTGGACAGGGTTTTGCCATAAACAGAGATTATATTGAATACAAATGGCTGGGCAACGGGCATGGTATTCCATTATTGACGGTTACAGAAGATTTGGTTATGGGATCACGTATTGAATATATTGATTCATTGAGGATTGCTAATCCAGTTGACCTGACAGCTATGCCTGTCAGTGAAACACAGATTGATCTGGAATGGACAAGGAATCTGAATGGCAATAATGTACTGCTTGCATGGTCGCCAGATGGAACGTTTGGAATACCCGTTGGTTCTTACAGCCCGGGAGACATCATTCCAGGCGGGGGAACCGTTTGTTACAACGGATCTGATACACTTTACAGTCACACGGGTCTCAACGCAGGGACGACCTATTACTATAAATTATGGTCGCATGACAATACTATTTATTCAACAGGTATTACAACGGAAGCCACTACTTTGAATTCTTCAGTCGTACCTGGCGATTCAAATTGTGACGGGAACGTGAATGTGCTGGATGTGGTTACTACTGTGAATTACATTATGGCGTTAAATCCGACTCCTTTTTGCCCTGAGAATGCTGACATTAACAATGATGGACTCATCAATGTTCTTGATGTTGTAATGACGGTGAATATAATTCTGGGTGGTGGATGAAAAGTCGGATAATGCCGCTCAATAAACTTTTTTCATTGTATTTGGCCAGCTATTGCGGTAGAAGCAAATGATCTTTCAATTCCCCTTTGGTAATGCACTGCCGGGTAACCAAAAATGACAAACAGACCTTCACGGCTTTTGTACCTTATGCCGTGCTTCTGGCGAAATTTTTTGGCTTTTCTGCCACTTTGAATCATCGGGTGGATAGCACCCAACATGCAGGTTCCCAGCCCAAGAGCTTCACCTGTTAACATGGCATAAGTAGCTGCTATCAGAGGATCAGCAGGATCGCTGTAAGGCGAACCGTAAAAATAAATTGCCAGGGGTGCATCGTAAGTAATGGTGTTGACACCCTCCTTCATCTTGTTGATATAAACATCAAACAAAGGACTGATGAAACTTCTGAACATTTCATCATTCGATTTGCCCCAAAATGGCCGCATCAGAGCAAGAAAAATGGGTGATACGAGCCATTTCATACCTCCCAGATAATTCGCAAAATCCTTTGCAAATGTATTTGTCTTATCTTTCCCGTTGAATATGAGCACATTCACATCTGAGGGTGGCAATCCCATAGGGGCAGTTCTTGCAGCGACGAGGATCATATCAATGACCTCAGGTTCAATCGTTTGATCTTTAAATTCCCGGATACTACGTCTTCGCTGCATCAATGACAGCAGTTGTGTGTAATCTGCTGAAGCGTTTTTGGATGGGAGATCAAATAATTGTTCAGGCGATAATGTTCGCCCAGTAATAGCAATTGCTCCTTTCGGACAAATAGCCATGCAATGACCGCAGGCGATACAACCAAACAATGGATTAAGGTTTTCGACCGCTTTACCTTTTTCAATTTTCAGGCTGAAATCCTTGCAGACTTCCACACATAATCCGCAGCCGTTGCATAAATCAGCATTGATGATGATTTTTGCCTGTTCTTTTGTTCGAGAGGTGGGGATAGGCATTAAAAAGCTATTTTAAGGTAATACATTTTATCATTATGAAGCACTTACCGGATTTTGCTGTTTTCAGGTATCCATTCAGGAGTCAAAATACTTTTCTTTAAATTTTAACAGGTTATCCGGTTTCATTAACATCAAAAATGCGGAGATTGAAATTAAGAATCACTGAACCAGATATTTTCTCTTCGTGTTCAGTGGAAGCATGCAAACAACATCATGTTTTCTATTTAATAAATATAAATCTGTCATGATGGTTGTAAGATCACGTATTTTGTTGTTAACAAATAGATTACATTGATTAAACTTTAACCTTCCATTGATTTTTCCAGTTCCCTTGCCGAGGCCAGGAATTCATCCACATTCATTTCTTTGAAAAACAGCAGGCCGTGGGTTGTGCGGAGACGTGGGCTTTCATTCTGGTAAAAGAAAGGTTTGCCAAGTAGTAGTTGTATGCTTTTTAGCTGTTCGACCCAGATTTGTTTTGAAAGATCGCTGAATTTGCCGTCGAGCCTGTAGCTTGGAAATGATGCCTCAACCTGGCTAAGATAACTGCTTGTGAATGAATCGTTCATAACTCCCATAGCATTGAGTGAAACCGGAACTATATGTGTTACATCGGCAGGATGGAATTGATACCAGACATTCCGGTAACCCCAGATCCGAAGGTTGCCCAGATCTTTAATCCTGCCCCATTCACGTACCGCTTCTGCAATAGCCTGGAGCACTTTGTAATGTGTATCAGGTCCACTGCCCTCCGGATCAAAGGCAAGGCTGATGACTGTAGGTTGTATCTTTTGCAACTGAGCCAGAATGGGAGCAACATCACGCTCGCGTTGAGGTTTTTCTGTGAAAATATCACCGGTATAAAAGCCAAGACGAAGGTGATGGACCTCATTGGTAGTCATGCCAAAATAGGCCCACACCAGTTCTTCTTCAAACTCTCTGATCATACCTTTGAGGGTCTGTATTTTGGGAGGCATTTTTTCACCATCGTAGCTGTTACGTGCGACAGAAAGGACATCGTTGATCTGGTTTCGAAGCTGTACAACATTTTTAACGCTCCATATTTCGATGATATTTCTCACCAGCCGGTGGGCAAATCCGCGACGTCGTTCTTCTGGTTGGCCGGATGCTACTTTGATCAGATAATGATAAACATCTTTATCGCGCTTATACCTGTATCCTTTCTCGAAAAAGTCAGGGTATTCAGTCATTTGTATCAGGCCTGCATCCAGAAAATCAAGAGTGTCTTCCAGTGCTTCAATAAGGAATTTGTTGGTAACTGCAGTAAAGCCTGAGGTCATTACAGCGAAATGGGCATGATTGGTTTCATTCCGCGATAGCCTGTGTATGTGAGGTAATAATCCAAGCATGATGTCATCATGATGAGGGCCTGTATGATAAAAAATCTGACTCCCCAGCGGATAGGTTCCCATCTCAATTTTTTTTCTGATAGAGTCAATCACACTTTGCACGGTTTGGTTGCTCAGATCGGGGATGAGTCGGCAATATTCATCTTGTCTGAGGTCTTCGATCATAAGCCGGTCTCCAAACTTGTTAATTTTTCTGCAAAGGTCAATAACAGCCCTGTCTGTCTTTTCCTGGTTCCAGGGTGTAGATGTATAGTAGTGGTATACGTAATCTTTAAGCATGCTGGCTGCACCTGTGGTGAGGTAAAACCGGGCATTTTTCAAATTGGAAAGGGCAGTGGCCGGAAAGAGGTTGGAAGGAGGTTTTTCAAGGGCGTCTGCTACCATAGGTGCCTTGGCTTCGCCTGCAGCAAAAATAATTGCTGTTGCATCAGGATTGTATGTAATGGTTTGAAGCCCGATGGTGATCACAAGACGGTTTTTTGAGATTTCTATGCCTCCGAGGTCGCCGGCAGCAACGGCCTGTGTTTCAAAATTTGTATGAGTCAGTCGTGTCGTTGAATGATGATCGGAACCACGTGTATTGAAGGCAATATGACCATCGGGACCGATGCCTCCGAGGAAGAAACCGATACCTCCCATTTCCCTGATCTTTTGTTCATAAGCAGTGCACCAATCATCAAGCAGGAAAATAGACTCCTGTTGCAGCTTTTCCTGGGTGGTTTTTGGCTCGCGGTACCTTAATCCCAGGTCAACAATCCCATTGGGAAAAACCTCTGTAAAGTGTTTGTCACCTGCAAGTGAGATTGAATCGCAATTGATAAACAGGCCTTTGGTGTCATCGAGGCCGAAATCCCGGATATAGTACTTTTTTACATAATGATAAAAACTGTTGTGCTGATTTGAACGGATGGGGTAAAATTCATCGATCTGGACGAAGTGCAAATCACTGAGAACAGGCTTCTTGCCTATCTTCAGACCATTTTCTTCCCTGAATTTTTTTCCTTCGGGTGTGTCCCATTTTCCAAGTACATGTTTTGTCCAGAAAATGAAATATTCCGGAGTTTTTCCTGTTGGGAGGCTTATTACTCCACTGGGATTCTCACTTACCCACTCAAGGAAACGTAAAGCAGTAAGCAAACCGAGTTTAGGGAAATTTGCTACAGTCAGATAAGGGATATTGACAGGATTTCGCCTTTCGATATCACAACAAAAGGCTTTTTCGACGGGGGTGAAAGTGTCTTTATTCATTAGGTATTCTGTTTATGATGATGATATTTAAGATTTAACCTTCTGTGATGCCAGGGAGACCGTTATTATGATTTCATCAGGAAATGTTTATCCTATAATTATCCCAATGCCTGACTCCGTTTGTTACATTTTCCGGTTTAATGTATCTGACTATAATTTCCAATATCTAGGTCATCAATGTTTTATTGTTATTGTGCGACTGTTTCTCCCCGCGGCATCAAACGATTTTAACCGAATCACACCAGATTGAACGGAAAAAGGCTCGCTCCAGGTTACTGAATGCAGAGTAGGCTCACTGCCATCTTCTGTATACTTTACAATTAAACCCGGTAATCCTGTATTGACGAATAAGGCTCCATCTTTTATCGTAGCTCCGGGTGGAGGTACCCGATAGTTAAAACCTCCAAAAAGCTTTGATAACCGGGGTAATTCTTTTTGCGCAAGTGTATTTGCAAACGCATTCCAGGACTCATCAATCAGTTGCTGTCTTATTTTAGTATTACTGGTAATTTCCCAATTTCTTCCGGTTGTCCAGGCCGATTCGGCAAAACCTGTAAGTTTTGGCAACAGGTAGTATTCCAGCATATCCTGAGTTAGTATGGTTTCACTCCAGAGCTGTGCCTGCAATCCCAGAATGTTTTTCCTGGCCTCAGGCTTAAGCCTTTCCATATGGATAAAATCAATTGAGGGATTAATTTCTACTCCCATCTGGTCTTTCATCGTAGTTGAAAACACGTCGAAGGGACTGTAAAACCAAGCATTGCGGGTATCAACAAAACCACCCCAGTACAGCCCGGGTTCCTCGGGGTCGTTTGTATAGGCAAGATCGAAATAGAAGTTAGTCACATGGCAAAGTACAACAGGAAAATTCCTGTTAGCAAGGCGGTAAGCGAGGTCCTGCTGTCCCCGTAAATTGTTCCAAACATATGGCAATACTTTACCTCCTGAGAATTTTTCATTGGGTACAGCGACACCATTTTCATCATGCCATAAGGCGACCTCTTCCCAACCTGCCATTTGAAGGCCATGGGCCTGGAAAATCTTCATAATCTTTTCTGTAAACCATGCATGCAGGTTAGCCTCATTCTGAGTTGTACCGGAAATACTCATGGTTTTACTGATCAGAGGTGAGCCTGACCAGGCTCCACGTGGTACCTCGTCCCCACCAATGTGCATTATCTCAAATGCTTGTCCGGCCTCAGCAAACATTCCGGCAATTTCGCTGATTACTTTTTCAGCGAAATTGAACACTCCATCGCCTGCAATGTTCACAACATTATCGTCGTATAGTTGAGCTGATAAATACCGGGAAGTATCCTGAGGATCAATCAGGCGATACTCATTGGCTGCCAATTCGTTCCCTGACATCATATAATGCTCATACCTGGCTTCCATGGCTTTGATAGCGGCTCTTGCATGTCCGGGAAGGTTGATCTCAGGAATAACCCTGATATGACGCCTGCCAGCATATTGCAATATTGAGATAAAATCACTTCTAGTGTAAAATCCACTTCCTGATCTCCCTTTGCTGTTTGCATAAGGTCCTGAACCATAAGCCGGATGCAATGCGTTGGCATATTTCCCGGTGTGCGCACGATGCCCACCAATTTCAGTCAATTCAGGAAGTCCGGGTATTTCCAGTCGCCATCCTTCGTCATCGGTTAAGTGAATGTGAAGGGTATTGATCTTGTAAAAAGCCAGTATGTCAATAAGTTTATACATCGCCTCAGGGGGATGGAAATTCCTCGCCACATCAATATGAATACCGCGGTAAGCAAACCGTGGTTCATCCCTGATCGTAAGGACTTCAAGCATAAAGTTGTCAGCAGTTTGTAAGAAAAGATCCAAAGGCAACAAGGCCAGTAAACTCTGAATACCATAGAAAATACCTTGATTCGATTTCGCTGTGATCCTGATATGGCTGTTTTCACTCACTTCGAGTATGTAAGATTCGCTCGAAACCACTGCCTGGCTGGAAGTATCTATCGCAAGAGTGATGGTGTTGGCTTGCCCTGATATGCCTTGCATCATCTGCACCTTGGTTTTTAAAAGGCCATCGAGAATTCTTTTGAGATACAAAGCTTCATTATCAAGATCTTGAGTATAACCAATTTGCATTGGAGAG
>CAYQRU010000018.1:0-38197 GCA_964419945.1 uncultured Bacteroidales bacterium
ATTACAAACTATTGACTGGATTATCATTGGTGCATTCTTCATCGTTCTTCTTACTGTTGGACTGCTTTCTTCGCGTAATGCCGGAAACAATACTTCAAGTTTCTTCCTTTCGGGCCGCAATATGCCCTGGTGGTTGCTTGGGATCTCAATGGTGGCTACCACCTTTTCAGCCGATACCCCTAACCTAGTTACCGATATGGTGCGTACCGGTGGTGTGGCAGCCAACTGGCTGTGGTGGGCATTTCTGCTCACAGGAATGCTCACAGTTTTTATCTATGCCAAGTTGTGGAACCGTTCAAGAGTGATGACTGATCTCGAATTTTATGAATTACGGTACAGTGGGAAAATGGCTGCTTTTCTTCGTGGATTCAGGGCAATTTATCTTGGCTTCTTTTTTAATGTGATGGTCATTGCCAGTGTCTCACTTGCATTTATAAAAATCGCTGCTGTGATGCTGGGAATTCAACCTGCACCGGCACTGATTATTGCTGCTGTTGTTGTAGTGTTTTACAGTGGTTTGGGTGGGTTGAAGTCAATTCTGTGGACAGATCTTTTCCAGTTTAGTTTTGCGATGTTTGGTGCTGTCATTGCAGCAGTATTTGTAACCCGTTCACCTGAGGTAGGAGGATTATCTGCTCTTTTATCACATCCTGCTGTCAGTGATAAGCTCCGGTTGATTCCTGAAATTACTGATCCTGAAATGTTTTTAAGTATATTTCTGATTCCAATTGCAATACAGTGGTGGGCAGCCTGGTACCCGGGTGCTGAACCCGGAGGTGGCGGATACGTGGCACAACGTATGTTGTCAGCAAAAAATGAGAACCATGCCGTGAGTGCCACCTTGCTTTTCAATTTTTTCCATTATGCTTTGCGTCCCTGGCCCTGGATTATCGTGGGACTGGCATCGCTGATCATCTTTCCTGACATACAATCCATGATCAATGCTTTTCCCGATGTTTCCACACAGTACATTAAGAATGATTTTGCCTACCCGGCCATGCTTCGTGAGTTTCTTCCTGCCGGTTTGCTTGGGTTGGTGGTAGCCTCGCTGATTGCTGCATTTATGTCAACTGTGGCTTCGCAGTTGAATTGGGGTTCTTCATATCTGGTCAACGATTTTTATGGCAGATTCTACAATCCGAAGGCAACCGAAAAACAAAAAGTTCTTTTTGGAAGAATCAGCACAGTAACCCTGATGATTTTTTCCGTTTTGCTCGCACTCGTATTGCAGAATGCGCTTCAGGCTTTCCAGTATATGCTGATGATAGGCGCTGGTACCGGCCTGATTTATATTCTGAGATGGTTCTGGTGGCGAGTGAATGTTTATTCTGAATTGTCGGCAATGATTGCTGCAGGCTTTTTTTCCCTGGTTTTCATTCTTATCGAGAATTTTAGCCTGATCTCGATTGACGGGGGGGATAGGGTGGAAGTGCTTGGCCTTGTGACATCAGCTGCTTACTGGAGCATCATCAAGTTTACCGGTGTGGTTATGCTGACAACCTTTTCATGGCTTTTGGTTACATACTTAACGCACCCTGTGAATGATGAAACACTGAGAAATTTTTACCGTAAGATCAGGCCGGGAGGACCTGGCTGGAAAACTGTAGTGGCGAAAGCAAAGGCCGATCATGTTGAGATAGTGAAAGAAAAAGATCTCCGTTGGGATATTCCAACGGGAATTATATGTATGATTCTTGGTTGTATATTGATTTACAGTATATTATTTGCTATTGGAAATATCTTATATGCCAATTCTGGCCTTGCTGTTGGTTTATTTGGTTTGGCTGCCTTTGCAGGATTTTTACTCACAAGGTTCTGGAAAAAGTTACGTATGGCATAAGAAAATATTATCATCACAGTCAGTGAATCTGATGATATTAACAGGTTAGTTGCGTTTCATGCGTGCACGTAAATGAAGTGGAAAATACTGATGTTGATTATCCTGATTCCCATTGGGATATGTACTAAATATTATTCCGGGACCTTCAGTGAATTCATGCATCATTATGCAGGGGGATTCATTTATGTGGTTTTTTTTATCATGCTTGCCTCTGTATTTTTTCCTAAGAAAAATCCCGGTACTTTGGCGTTAGCCGTTTTTCTTGTTACTTCCCTGATAGAATGTAGCCAATTGGTTCAGAACCAATTTATAAACGATATCAGGCAATATTTCCTTGTCAGGGCGCTGATAGGAACAACATTTGTGATTTATGATTTTCCCGTCTATATGGCCGGTGCTGTTTCAGGCTATCTTATCATCAGAAAATCACACAGGCAATCGCCTGTAGATGATTCTCCCCACATAGCTGAGAAATAACATGAATGATGTCGGCTTTAGCCTGTTTTCAGGAGGGTAGTTATCAGTTCGTGATAATCATTTTTTTTATACTGAAAAACCCTTCGCTGCTCATGCTGTAAAAATAAATTCCGGGTGCTATTCCTGAGAGGTTTACACACACTTCATTTGAACCTGTCTGGAATATGCCATCGGTAAGGATTTGAACCTGTTGACCAACAATATCATGCAGAGTAATGTTCACCGGAGCGGGGCGATTTAGTATAAACGTGATATGTGTCAGGCTCTTGCATGGGTTTGGATGATTTTGCAGCAACACGGCATGTTCGCTTTTTTCGCTCGTAATACCAGCGCCGGCAGGAGCAGCGATTACTTTTATATTATCCAGCCTGAGCATATCGCGGCGATTGTGTTCCTGGGTTAGTTGTACACCAGTATAATAATACTTCCATCTCAGCTGAATGTACTCCTGGTCGTTAGCTGCAGCGGGGAGTTCAATCGGACCAAAATGTTGCTCATGCCCTGCGTTTGATGAGCGCATATATTCAATATTATTCCCGTTTTCATCAGTAACATCAGTAAAAACTCCATCAGGAGATGTTTTGTATTGTAGCCTGATGGCATAGGCACGTGCATTGGGTATCAGAGTTCCTCCTGTCCATGATACTTTTATGTTTTCCATACCACGGGTGTCAATGGCCAGAACGGCTGCTCCAAGGTCACGGTTGCGTCCGGTATTGATGAAAGAAATTCCATTTGAACCTAATCCATTGAGCCTTGTACGGCCGGTAAGTTTGTAGGGAAAACCGACTAGAAGCAGATCATTGCTGTGGTATTCGCCATCAGGGATATGGTAACGGTGGGTCATGGGTGTGATGAGGCCGGGATCGCTGACGCTGGTCTGCAGAAAAAGCATATTGGGTGGAAAAGTACCTTCAGGATGATTCTCATCCCAATATGAGAATTCATAGGTTCCTTTACTTAGTTTATAAGCTTTGGGATTCAGTTCGTCACCGGGAAAAACCGGATCCACTTCAAAATGCGCAGTTAGTTGAGAATCACTGTTAAGGCTTAAATCAATAACGCCCGCATTGCTGGCACTTGCACCAGACCAATGTGAGAAACGGTATCCATCTGCAGGCAACGCTTCAATGCGCACAGGAATGTTATTAAAATATATACCATTCCAGCCTGGATTCAGTGCAGGAGTAATTGTATTGATTTTCAATTTTCCCATCCCGGTGTCATTAACATTCAAACTGAGTGAGAAGGTCCCTGAGAGGTTAAAGTAGCTTTTGATGTGAGATCGCTGATAACCGGGGCGCTGATTTGCAAAAGTGCGCATGCGGTCAATATTTTCAACCCATTCCTGCATATCAACAGGTCTGCGCCATCGTTGGATATGTTCCTGCATTTCGGGCTGAAGTACATTCTGAATGGAATCAAGAACTGATGATAAATTAGCTTCCGCAAAAGTGGTGTTTAACAAATCGGCAAAACGATTGATGAAGCTATTTCTAAATTCGTTGTTGGTCAATAGTTTTCTGAGTAAAAATGTTGACCAGGAGGGATTTGGCCAGGATGGACCATTAGGTTCAGCGGCAAAGGCCAAAGTATTATGCGATGCACCCTCATTGATGCCTGGTACATAAAAAAAATTAAGCCAGAAACCGAAATCAGTGTCATAGATATGCCATCTCCAGCGCCCGTCCATGCCGGGCGGAGCATCGGGAAGGTATTCAGGTGCCATTCGCCTCCAGTAATTCACGTTGTTTCCCGGCCAGTCAGTGTTCATTACAAAAATATTCAGTATTTGTGCGTCTGTAAAGCTCTGCACATCCATCAATGTTTTGACATATTCGTAATTGGAGCTCAGGGTCAGGTTATTGTTATTGATAAATGAACGCATGTTGTTGTAGTGTTGCACACCCTCAGGATTCCCGAATATAAAGCTGCTGTTGTTTTCAAGGATGCATAATTCATTCTCTTCAAGCCCGTAATGAGTGTTTATGTAATGTTCATCGTACCTGTCTCTGATATTGTGAATTCCCCAGTACTCTCCGTTGATAAAAAGGATAGCCGGACGGTAATATTGTGTTTCGACATTCAGGTGGCGCCCCAGAAAATGAATAAACCCATCCCGGAATATTGACTGATCCCAGTCATTTCCTGAATTTCTCAGTAAAAAGCGTTTATAAAAACTGACCTGTTTTTCAGGGAATAATTTATAATTGACATAGTTGTCGCCATATTCACTCCTGGCATAAAACCGCAATGATTTTCTCGGACGGCTGCGTGTTGTACCGCCGTGGGTACGCACACCCAAATCATCGGAAAACGCCAGCGTTCCGTCATTTTCAAAGAATGAAAGGTGCACAGGCCTTTCCCATTCATCGCCGGTTTGATACATATTGTTATGGTTACCAGGTACATAAATTCCTGTTTCATCATTGAAAAGATTCTCTGCATCCGTATTCATGAAAAAAACCGGTAAGGAATAACGATCAACACCCAACTCATCAATGAGATAAGAATTTGTAATTATTTTGCTTGGCAGATAGCCTGGTCTGAAAGCAACAGCTCTGACTGAATTGACTTTAAATACTTCACCGGCAGGTGGTTGCCATCCTTCAAAGTACGGAGGGCCGGGATTTGTGTTGTTATTTGTGGGAATGAGGGAGATCCCGTTTGGGACTCCAATACGCGATGTTATGCTGATAGCGCCGGTATAGGGCATTGAGCTTTCTGTTGGTTCAGAACCATCGAGCGTATAAAAAACCTGGGCCTGGTTGTCGGAAATTGAAATGTTAAGATCAAACGACTGGGTATAAAATCCTGAAGGATAGGAAAATACCGGATTTGGGACAATACCGGTGTAGGATGTGGTGATATTGCTGGTTCCCGGAGTCGGCTGATTGAAAAAGTAGCGGTTTGTTGACCCATCTGGTTTACAGCCATAACTGATACCGTTGGGAACATGGATAGGAGGCACCTGGGCCACCCGCTGCCCTGAAGGTTGTGTGACAAGTAAAGTTTCACCTTCTGTGGCTATACTGAAGTTTGTATGCAGGGGTGATCCTGTGTTCCGCCTGTCTTTTCCTGATGCCCAAACGAACAGGTAGGCTCCCGGTGGAAGGTTAATTGCCGGGAACACCCACCGGAATGGCTCTGCAGGATCGTCGGAAAGTCCGTAACCATTAAGATTTATTGTGGTAGTACCGGCATTAAAAATTTCAATCCAGTCTTCAAAATCTCCGTTTTCATCGGCAACTGTGATACTGTTAGATGACATAAACTCATTGATCACCAGATTCTGTGCGTTTATGCCACAGTAAATACCAAGAATGAAAAGGAAAGCAAGAATGTTTTTTCTTGACATAATTAGTTGATTGAGCTAACTTAAAGTAGTATAAAAGGAGTTAAGGAACGGATTTGATAAATATCCCTGTGATAATCAATCTGCAAAGGTAAACAAAATGGTTCTCCAGTGATTGGATTTGAAGATACCGACAGAAATTGAAATCTCATTTTGATCGAATTGGATGTCGGGATTGAAACGCCGTTGGATTTATTAAATACTATTGGTTTGGATGATGAAAGTTCCTCCCGGTTGTTTCAACACAATAACTCACTATCTTTGCAAACAAAATTTTGATAAATCAAAATCTTATGATCCAGCGTATTCAATCTGTATATTTATTACTCGCTGCTGTTGCGATTTCAGTAATGTTTTTTTTCCCGATTGCCAATTTTTATGGGGATATGAATTACTTTTATCTCAGCCTTACTGGTATTTCAGATGATACATATTTAAGTATCAATACCATACCGCTAATTGCTGTAGCTGCAGCTTTGATCATATTGTCTCTCGCGAGCATTCTTCTTTATAAGAACCGTTTACTACAAATCCGGATCGTACGCTTTGGTGTATTATTGAACCTTGCCTTTATTATCATCATTTACTTCGGCTATATTGATACTATCACAAAAAAGGCAGGTGTGGAAGTGCAGTACAAAACAGGAATTTATTTTCCGCTTATCGTGCTGATATTGTTGATCCTGGCAATTCGCGGTGTAATGACCGATGAGAAAAAAGTCCGTGCGGCCGACCGTTTGCGCTAAATCCTTACTGAAAACTCCCTCTTGGTTTATCGAAAACTTCAAGGCTGCTGATACGGGCATCTTCAACGGTACATCTGATCATGGTGATTTGCCTGTGAAGTCCAAAATTACCAGCGGCTCCCGGGTTGACATACAGCAGGTTGTGATTTTTATCAAACATTACTTTTAAGATATGTGAATGACCACATACAAACAAACCGGGGCGTTCACTCAAAATAAGTGACCTTGCTTTTGGATCATATTTGCCCGGATGACCTCCGATATGCATGAGCAAAACCTTTAAACCTTCACATTCAAAAAATTGGTATTCAGGCAAATGCATTCTTATAACTTGTCCGTCAATATTTCCGTATACCGCTCTCAGTGTCCGGTATGATGCGAGGTGATTAAAAACTTCAAGGCTGCCAATGTCGCCGGCGTGCCATATCTCATCAATGTCTTTGAAAAATGATTCAAGTTTTTCAGGTAAAGAGCCATGCGTATCCGACAAAATACCAATTTTTTTCATTTCACGACCGGGTTAGAGCCATTTGTGCCTTTTCATATACAACAGCATGAATCCGGCAACCAAAAACATTACGATCATTACAACTGGATAACCCCAGTTCCATGCAAGTTCCGGCATATAATGAAAGTTCATGCCATAAATTCCGGCAATGAAGGTTAAAGGCATAAAAATGGCAGCAAAAATAGTGAGCGTTTTCATCACATTGTTCATCTTGTTGGAATTCACTGACATCTGAAGTTCAATAAGGCTGGCGATAAGATCTCGAAATCCTTCAAGGGTTTGGCTCAGGTGCATCAGATGATCAAAGACATCATCAAGGAAGCTGTAGGTGCCCGATTGTATCAGAAGGAATTCTTTCTGCCTGAATTTGCGTGATTCTTCCCTGAGAGGAAGGATACTCCTGCGAAGTAAAATAAGTTTTTTCTTTTCTGCAAGAATCTTTTCCGAAACTCCATCCGGGTCATTGCCGAGTAGCATCTCCTCAATTGATTCGAGGCGGCCTTCAATTTTATCGGTGATCAGATAGTAATGGTCAACGATAGCATCGAGTAGACGATAAAACAGGTAATCTGCGCTGCGCTTTCGCAGCCTGCCTTTGTTCATTTGAAGGTTCTCTCTGATAGCACCAAAAACATCACCATCTTTTTCCTGGAACGTGATCAGAAAATTCTTACCCAAAATCATACTCACATGCTCTTGCTCAATACTTTCATGAGAATCATTGTAAGTCAGCATTTTAAGCGTCAGGAAAAGGTAGTTATCATAATTTTCGAGCTTTGGTATGTGTTCGGTGTGTAGAATATCTTCGAGAACAAGGGGGTGGATATCAAAATGTTGGCCTAATTTTTCGATCTGGTCAGTATCATGTAATCCATTCAGATTAATCCAGTTAACCTTTGTTTTGTCCAGCTTTCTGACCAATGCATCCAAACTTTTTTCTTCAAAAGTGTCATGTTCCTGTTCGTTATAACGGATAAGCTGAAGGCTCGTGTGATCCTGTAATTTTTCTCTTGTATAAACCAGAGAACCCGGTGGCAAACCGGGTTTTTTTCTTGTTTTGACTGATCTGGGCATTTTATTTCTGTTTTTGTCCGGATGGTTGTTTCATAACGATTGTCCTGTGAGGATAAGGGATTTCAATTCCCTCATGATCAAACCGTTCCTTGATACGTTTGTTCAGATCGGTATGCAGAATAAAAGCATTCAGTGGATTAGCCGCCCAAGCAAAACCCCTCAGGTTCACGGAAGATTCACCAAGTCCTATCACCCTTACGACAACAGTTGGATCGTTATTTGAGATTTCTTCGATGCTGCGGTTATCTACCAGCAAAGGATGCCTCATTGCTTCTTCACGAATGATTTTAATAGCCATATCAAGGTTGCTTTCATAGCTGATTCCAATATCGAAAAGACTGCAAACTTTTTCATCCACGATGTTGCTGTTAATGATCGTTTGGTTATTGATGATTGAGTTAGGTATTATGATGCGTCGGTTTTCATTGTTTCTGATCACAGTATGTCTCAAGGTGATATCTTCCACCGTACCCATATATTCATCACTGATTTTAATATAATCGCCAACACTGAAAGGTTTCGATGTAACAATAAAAATACCCGATATAATATTTGAGAACGCTGCCTGTGATGCAAAGCCAATGATGATGGCAAGGATACCGGCACCGGCGAATAACGAAACTCCGATAGTTCGCAGTTCAGGAATACTGTAAAAAATGATGGTGAAAGCCACCAGGAAAATGATAAAGCTTACAGCATTCTTAAAGAATTTATAACGTGTTGGATCTACATGAAGCAGACGCGAAGAATGTTCAAAATACCGTTGCAAAACAGTCCGGAAAATTTTAGTAAGTACAAAAGCCACTGTGATGATCACCAGGGGAGTGATGACATATACCATCAGTTTTGGGCTTAGTCCGAGTAGGTAGGAAAGATCGAGACGTGGTTGATTTAATATGACCATATTATTTATTAATCAAAAGGTTTGAAAAAAAGTGTTGATCGGGGCTGGAAACAGATTTTGATGGGTTTCAGATTTTTTCTACCGAAGAATTCTTTATCCATCCCTGGCTTCCACTGGCTATGCGCACTTCATACCATTCTCCCATCTGATCATAAATTTTCACCTTGGTTCCTTCATGGATCACAAAAAGATCAATACTGCTCTCTGAGGGAGAACTTTTTACTGTCACAGATGGATCGAATACAATGGCTTCACGGCTTGCTGTCCGGGAATGGTGTTGTAAATAAGCCAATGACAGGGAGCCAACAGAAAAGATCAGTAATACCAAAGCAAAGTAAAAGGAAAGAACACGAACTCCCCGTCTCGATGACAATAAAAAGAAGGCTGCCAGTAACATGGCACCAAATAGCAGAACGATGCTGAGAATGCCCCAACCGTCAGCAGTATGAATGTTTGTGACCGATCTGAACCAGCGTTCATAAAACAGTTCGGGTATTGATTCTATCTTATCAATGGTGCGTTTTTGAGCAAGTTCAAGGTTGAAACGTATGTTTTCGTCGCGGGGTGCCAACTTTAGTGCACGCTCGTAAAAGAGGATGGCTTCAGGAAAACGGTTCAGTTTGAAGTAAGAATTACCGATATTGTAATACAGATCGGATGAAGTATATCCCAGGTCAAGAACAGATTTGTATAATTCAAGTGCGTGATCATAATATCCGTTTGAATATTCAAGGTTG
Source organism: uncultured Bacteroidales bacterium (assembly GCA_964419945.1). GTDB lineage: Bacteria > Bacteroidota > Bacteroidia > Bacteroidales > JAAYJT01 > JAAYJT01. Next base: position 9,642 of record CAYQRU010000018.1, read on the forward strand.
GCTTCCCTGATAAGTTCATTGTTGGGATTGGCAACAACGAATGTTGAAAATCCTGACAAAACAATCGCCATTATAGATAGCAGAAAGAAACTGTTTCTTGTTTGGTTAAAGCGTTTTATCATTTCAGTTCTTTTTCGATACGCATAATCAAATCCAATCCGCGCCCGTAAAGCTGATCCATTTCATGGAACTTATCGCCGGGAGCAAAGCGTGCGAATTCACACTGATCAAGTAAATTAATAAAGTCGTCAATGATATCTGGCTTTACCGATTTTATTGTCAGGCGTTCGCGCACTGTTTCGAGCGATAATTCAGCCAGTGGAATGTTGAATTTGTCACTCAGGTATCCCCATAATGCCTGCGATAATTCGGTGAAAAACTTTTCACTGATCCTCAATTTCAGAAATTGCTCAGCTTGCTTGAGCCGTTTTCGTGCTATTCGTGTTGCGCGACGGTTTTTTACCCTGGCAATATCGCGGTTGTTTTTTATATGATTCTGCAGAAGGATCACAAACAGGACAAATAATACCAGAGGACTGATCAGTAGTATATAAAAAGTAGTGGAGCCAAAAAAGTAGGATCCGATTGTATTTAGTTTAAATGGTGCCTGACGTATAAATCTGATATCAGAAGCAATATATTGAATGGCTTGCTGGTCGCTGGTGGACGAACCAGTGGTTATTTCCTGTCCTTCGCCACGGGCAACAGCGAATGTGAATTCAGGGGTATTCAGGCTTACGTAATTTTCGCGCACCGGATGAAAATAGCTGAATGCGGCAGGTTTGATGCTAAAACTACCTGCTGAACGCGGAATGATCAGGTATTCGAGTGTGCGTGTTCCCGAAACTCCGCTTTGATTGGCCTGTACCTCAGTGGTGATTTTGGGATCGTACACTTCAAATGCGGGCGGAAACTGAAAATTGAGTTTGTCAATCAGCCTGACATTCCCTTTTCCGTTAATCACAACCTTCAGATTAACAGGTTCATTGGCAGCAAGTTCAGTTTTATCAACGGTGGCACGAAAACTAAAATCCCCAACTGCACCACTGAAATCCGAGGGTCGGTTCTGAACCGGAAGAGATTTTACGTCGAGTTCAACAGTATTTGAGCGTAATGTGTGATTAACGCTCTGATATCGTGAGGAAAAGAAAGGGTCGTTGAAGAAGCTGTCGAAAAACGGATCACCTGTACGACGTTGTGCCTGCTGCTGAACTCTTGCTACTATCTCAATCTGCAAAGGATCAATACGAAGTTTACCTGCTCGCTGTGGAAATAAAGCTACTTTACGAATTTCTGCAACCGTATATTGCTGCCCGTCAACCACATCAGTATATTGTAAAAGATTTTTATTGTCGCGAAGTAATTCCTCAACCCAAAAACCTGTAGCAGTTGGAGATTGCTCAATCTGATAGTTGGAAATCTGTAATCTCGTGTATAGTTTATAGGTTACAATGATTTGCTCACCCATGTAAGGTTCTTTCTTGTCTACGCTTGCCCTGAGAAAAATATCCTTGTTGCTGATTCCTCCGGAAGATTGACCCGACTGCCCCTGCGGTGCCTGCGATCCGCCCGGAGGTGTAGCAGCAGCCCTGACCTTTATGGCAACCGGATTTGAAGTGTACTGTTTTCCTCCGCTGCGTGCCCTGGCGGCTGGAATCGTATAGGATCCTTCCTGTTGTGCAGCAAGTATGTAAGTAAAGGTGTAGGAAAATGACCGCGAGACCTGATTGTTGATGATTTGTATGCTTGAACTTGATGATTGCGCAGGCCCTGATATGGTGACAAAATCCTTGAGGTCTGGTCCGGTAAAGTTCTCTGCTTCTGCATTGAGCGTATACACCAACCTGAATTGTTGTCCGGCCTGGACTTCAGAAGGTGCTGAAACTGACAGGCTGATCTCCTGTGTCATGCACAAAACAGGCAGAAGGCTGAACAACATTGATAATATATGACCTCTTAACTTCATTTGCTTAAATGATAAAAACTGATTTCCCTTGTTTTTATTATTTTGTTAAATACTGTTCATCTTACAAATTTATGATTCTGATAAATCCTGGTTTCGCATAAGATATTTCACGCATATATCATTGACTAAATGTTTTTTATGATCACCAGTCTTTTTCAACACGTATGCTTTGCTGTTTGATTTTCTGCAGTTTGATTTTATCCATTGTTTTTTCTTCGGCTTCTTTCAAGGCCTGCAACATACGTTCTGCTTCCTGCCTGGATATCTGTTGAGCCGGTTGACTCTCCTGCTGCTGCTCTTCGTTCTTGCTTTGTTCCTGTTGGTTTTGCTGCGATTGATCCTGTTTATTGTCTTGTTGCTCCTGATTATTTTGATTATCCTTATTTTCCTGCTCATTATTATTTCCATCACCTTGCTGTTGCTGTTGCTCTTGTTGCTGTTGCAGCATATTCATGGCATAAGCAAGGTTATATCTTGCATCGTCATCTGATGGGTTAAGGCGCAGTGCATTTTTGAATGCTTCGATGCTTTCAGGTATTTTCTGATTCTGCAGCAATGAATTTCCGTAGTTGTAAAATGCACTGGAAAGCTTGTTTTTGTCAGTCTGGTTCGCAATAGCACGTTGAAACGCGTTACTTGCTTCTTCAAAATTTTCCTGGCGGTAAATGGAGTTACCCAGGTTAAAGTTTCCTTTAAAAGAGTTTTGATTCTTTTCCAGCGCCTTGCGGTATTGTAACTCAGCATCCTGGAATTTTTCACTGGTATAGGCCCGGTTTCCTCGCCGGATTGATTTGTTTTCGCTCTGGGCGTTAACGTTCAGGGAGAACAACACAAACAGTATTGGTATCAGACGGCTGAATTTGCGCATCCAGCGGCTGCTGCGTTCATAAATAAGCATTTCAAAGATCAGCAGGAATAAAGCGACAAAAAGAAAGTAATAAAACCTGCTGTCAAATTCAGCGAAAGCTCTCGCATCATCAAGAGTTCCTTTTTCCATTTTGTTGATTTCTTCAAAAATACGTGTTAAACCAAACTGGGCATTGCTTGCCCTGACATAGGCTCCCTGCCCGGCCATTGCTATCTGCTGAAGTATAGACTCGTTGAGTTTGGTGATTACGGTTTGACCGTCGTTACCGGTACGAAAACCGACTCGCATGTCATTCCTGTAGAATGGAATGGGCACACCTTGTGGCGAACCAATTCCAATGGTGTGGATCACAATTCCTTTGCTTACAGCTTCTTCAACTTTGTTCATCACTTCTCCTTCATGATCCTCACCATCTGTAATGATCACCAATGCTTTGCCTTGCGGTCCTTGTGTAAATGAACGCATGGCAAGGTCAATGGCATCGGCAATGGAAGTACCCTGTACTGAAACAATATTATTGTCAGCATTGGCGAGAAACATTTTTGCTGCCGCAAAATCATTTGTCAAAGGCAGCATGGGATATGCCTTTCCGGCAAAAACGATCAGTCCGATGCGGTCATCACTGAGGCGGTCAATGAAACGACTTACAGCCTGACGTGCCCTTTCAATACGGTTTGGTTTGATATCCTCAGCCAGCATACTGTTCGATACATCAAGTGCAATGATAATATCAACTCCTTTACGCTCACTTTTTTCAAGTTTTGACCCGATTTGCGGATTCGTAATACCAACGATCAGCGAAACCAGAGCAAGCAGTATAATTAGAAGTTTGAACCATTGCTTGGCGCCTGACATTTCAGGAATCAACCGTGAGATTACTTTGAATTCGCCGTATTGTTTGAGCATCTTGCGCTTCCACCGCAGAAACCAGAAGAAAAGGAGCAGCAGCAAAGGAATTGCCCACAGGTAATTGAGATATTCTATGTTTTCAAGCCTTATCATGTACTATTGGTTCTATCAATCTTATTATTTCTTTCGGAACTTCTGCGAATGTTCATTAAACTAATGTCTGCAACTTCATTGACTCAATCTTTTATGCCATAACGAACCTTTCAAAATTCAGGGCAGTGTTCTGAAAACAGTATATCGCAATACAAGTTCGATCACCAGCAATATCAATGCTAATAATGCAAGTGGCCTGAATTCATCAATTCTTCGCTTGTATTCGGTGACATCAATTTTAGTTTTTTCAAGGAGGTCAATTTCTTCATACACAGATTTTAATTTCTCATTACTGGTTGCCCTGAAATATTTTCCGTCAGTCATCCTGGAGATTTCCCTCAACAGTTCTTCATCTATTTTTACTTCAGCCATCTGAAGTTGTTTACCGAAGGGTGTCTGCACAGGAAAAGGTGCCATACCCATAGTTCCTACCCCTATGGAATACACCCTGATTCCGTAAAGCCTTGCCATCTCGGCGGCAGTAAGTGGATCAACGGCACCCATGTTGTTTACACCATCGGTCAGCAATATGACAACTTTACTGACTGCTTTACTGTTTCGAAGCCTGTCAACGGCAATTGCTAATCCGTCGCCGATCGCCGTACCATCCTGAACCAACCCCTGGCGTACTTCCCTGAAAAGATTGATAAGCACCGGATGATCACTTGTAAGTGGGCATTGTGTATAGCTTTCGCCAGAAAAAACTACCAACCCGATCCTGTCATTGGGGCGGTTCTGAATAAATTCAACAGCCAGATCTTTGGAAGCTTCAATGCGGTTGGGTTTAAAATCTTCGGCGAGCATACTTCCGGAAGCATCAAAAGTGATCATGATGTCAATTCCTTCAACAGTGATATCTTCACGGCGCAAACTTGATTGCGGCCTGGCTATAGCAATAATAATCAGTGCAATGGCAATGACTCTGAGAAAAAACATGACATGCACCATCCATAAACGCCATGATCGGGGTTTTTTCAGAAAAGGATCCACGGAAGAAACCTGCATCGTAGGTTGACTCCTTGAATACTTGTAAACATACCAGGCAATTAATAGCGGTATTACCAGCAGAAGGTAAAGTAATTCAGGCCTGGCAAAATCAATATGCTCTATATTTTTCCAGAAATAAATCATTTTTCGGCATCATTATTATTTCCGATATTCTTTTCATTATCGGGTTTTGATTGTGTTTCCATCGGAACCGGAATAGTGGTGCGTACAAAATCAATGGCTATAGCAAAACTATCTTCATGTTCACCCGGTAAAGGAATGCTTTTGGCAAACTTTACAAGGTCAGCCCTGGAGAAAAGTATCATGAGTTTATCTCTTCCATGCGATGGTACCATCTTTGAGATTGAAGCTTCCATGATCTCAGTGGTGGTCATCTCCATAGCATTTATCTTATACCTGCCTTCCAGGTAATTACGAATGATATCCGTAAGTTCGCTGTGATATTCCTTGATACGTCCATTTTGCCACAATTTCTTCTGACGCAGGTCGTCCAGTGCATCGAGCGCCGCGGTATGAGGTGGAATTTTCGGCCTGGATGGTTTTGGCAGAAGAGATATTTTTTCCCGCTTTTTCTTTATGTAGCGGATGTAAAGCCATAAACCTATTCCTGCTAGTAATACCAGGAGTATCCAGAGTAAAATTTCTTTAAAAGTTAAAGGTGCTTTAACGATTCCTTTAATATCACGTAATTGACTGTCCACTTCAAGATCAACTCCGGCGACATATAATAGGAAAGGTGCCGTTTCCCGGGTTTTCCACTCCGTATCTCCCTGTGCCTTGTATTGAAAAACCAAAGGAGGAATGGCATGGTATCCGGTGTCGAAGGAGGTAATGATAAGTTCTTTTTTCAATTGCATCACCCCTATACTGCCCTGGTCAACAGTGTCAATAACTGATTGATGAATAATTTCAATTTTTTCGGCTATCCTGTCAGTTAATTCAGGCCATTGCCACAAATAACCATCAGGGGAGGTTAAAGTAAGTATGATTTTGGTTTGCGCCCCAAGCTGAATAGTATCTTTCTCTGTTTTTCCCTCAACATGTACGCCTTCATTGCCGGCAAAGACCAGCAATCCATTGATGCTCAGGTAAACGGTGAGTATTTGCCAGATGGATTTTTGCATGATCAATTGCATAAGGTTTTCTATTATCGCCTGTTTCCTCGTTTTCTGAACAAATTGGCCAGGGGCTTGATGTAGTCGCTGTCGGTATATAGAGTTACATGATCTACTCCACAACGCGTAAATGAATATTGTATGTACTTTTCAGTTTCTTTCCACCAGTTTTCATATTGCTTCCTGCTAATTTTGCTTGAAGTATCAATCCAAACAGCTTTTCCTGTTTCCTTGCTATACATTTGAGTGAGACCGAGGTTAGGTAACCTGGATTCGCTCGAGTCGAATATTCGCAATGCAACAAGGTCATGTTTCCGGGCTGAAATTCTCATGGCTTCATAGAAATTGCGGTCAATAAAATCGGACAACACAAATGCCACAGAACGCTTCTTGAGCGCATTATTAAGAAACCTGAGCGCTTCAGATATGTCAGTGAGCTGACTCCTGGGTTTAAAATCTATCAATTCGCGAATGATGCGGAGAATATGGGTGGTGCCCTTTTTTGGAGGAATGAATTTTTCTATCTTGTTGCTGAAAAAAATAACTCCAACCTTGTCATTGTTCTGAATGGCCGAAAAAGCAAGTACAGCAGCAATTTCAGTCATTAGTTCTTCTTTGAACTGCCTGCGTGTTCCGAATTCATTTGAACCACTTACGTCAATCAGCAACATGACCGTAAGTTCCCTTTCTTCATCAAAAATTTTGATATATGGATGACTAAACCTTGCCGTTACATTCCAGTCAATCGAACGGATATCATCGCCATACTGATACTCCCGCACCTCGCTGAAGGTCATGCCTTTACCGCGGAAAGCACTATGGTATTGACCAGAGAAGATCTGATTTGTCAGGCCGCGGGTTTTGATCTCAATCTGCCTTACTTTTTTTATTATGTCGGAGGTTTCGAGAAGCATGGGCTGGAGAGATGGGATGTGTAAATTTAAGATTGAAAATTGTTAGGTGCCTTTTTAGGATTAAATCACGGGACTTCAACGGTGTTAAGAATATCGTTAATAATTTCAACCGTTGTGATGTTTTCTGCTTCAGCTTCGTATGATAGACCTATGCGATGCCTTAACACATCATGAGCGACGGCCCGCACATCTTCAGGAATTACATAACCACGTCTTTTGATAAAAGCAAATGCCTTGGCAGCCAATGCCATGTAAATACTTGCCCTTGGCGAAGCACCATAGCTGATCATGTCCTTGTATTTAGGAAGTTTAAAGTCGGAGGGAAAACGGGTTGCAAATACAATATCAGTGATGTAATTTTCAATTTTTTCATCAAGGTAAACTTCCCTCACCAATGCCCTGGCTTTCGTAATATCCTGTGGCATGATTACCGGCTGGTTGGTTGGAATTTCGTTTGTAATACGCTGGCGGAGTATAGTTTTTTCTTCTTCTTTCGTTGGGTAGGTGATGACAACTTTCAGCATGAAACGGTCAACCTGTGCTTCGGGCAATGGGTATGTTCCTTCCTGTTCAATGGGATTTTGAGTTGCCAGTACAAGGAATGGTTCTTCAATCCTGAATGTGTGGTCGCCAATGGTAACCTGACGTTCCTGCATGGCTTCAAGCAACGCACTTTGCACTTTGGCAGGAGCGCGGTTGATTTCATCGGCAAGTATAAAATTGGCGAAGACAGGTCCTTTACGTACAAAAAATTCTTCCTGTTTCTGGCTATAGATCATGGTTCCGATCAGGTCGGCAGGCAGCAGGTCGGGAGTAAACTGGATGCGGCTGAATTTGGCCTTGATAATGTTAGCCAGTGATGTTATTGCCAATGTTTTTGCCAGTCCCGGAACACCTTCCAGCAGAATATGGCCATCGGCAAGTAATGCAATGAGCAGGCGCTCGACCATATGTTTTTGACCGACGATTACTTTGTGCATTTCAATGTTGATCAGGTCAACAAATGAACTTTCAAGTCTGATTTTTTCGTTCAGTTCGCTGATATTTATGCTTGTCATAAGATTATGATTTTTTCCGGGCAAAAGTAGCCAATGACCTGTAACTTGCACAAAACTATGCTGTTAAAAAATGTTAAACCTTTTTTAGAGGAATTGAGAAAGTAACGCATTAGACATTGACCAGAACATGATGATACCTTCTGGTCTTCTGTTAATGAGATTGATTCCTGTAGTGGAATATTAACTTTTACACCAGAAATTCTACCATTTAGCTTAGATTGTTGCAGTTTGCATACTAAGTTAATAAAATCTTAAGTTATTTAATGATCAACTTATACAGATATGAAGAAAACCGTTTTACTTTTTTCCGTATTGACTATCCTGTCGCTTTCCTTCCGCCTAGATGCGCAGGTACAGCAAAAGATGACCATTGAAGAAGCGATTGCATTTTATGTAGAAAAGGTGAATGCCGACAGCATTCAAAGCTATATGCAAACACTCCAGGATTTTGGAACCCGTTTTTGCCTGGCTCCCAATCGTAAAGCAGTGGCGACCTGGATCAAAGACAAGTTTATTTCCCTGGGTTATCCCGATACCCAGCTAGATTCCTTCGCATTTAACTACACTTACGGTGGTAATTATTATCAAACCTGGCAGTACAATGTAGTAGCCACCTACCAGGGATTTGTCAATCCAAGCCAGGTGTATGTCATGGGTGGACATTACGATGCGATTGTTCCAAGTTCTAGTAATCCTTTGGTAATAGCTCCTGGTGCCGACGATAATGCAAGCGGGGTCGCAGCTGCCATTGAAGTAGCACGCATCATGAAAAAGTATAGTTACGTACCCGAATCAACCATCAAATTTATTGCCTTCGCCGCCGAAGAGCTTGGTTTGCACGGCGCCTGGAATTATGCCAATAAAGCTTTTTCTCAGAATATGAACATCGTATTCATGCTCAACAACGATATGATAAGCTATTGTACAGTACCACCTACCGAATGGAAACTCAGAATTCAAAAATATCCTAATTCACAATCAGTTACGAATCTTGCCCATTACATTGCAGAAAATTTTACTTCTCTTACTGTCACCGAAAGCACCCAGTATATCCAGTCATCTGACAGTTGGCCATTTTATTCAAAGGGATATAAGGCAATTTTCCTGCAGGAAAATCAGTTTACACCTCATTATCATACTGTAAACGATCTGGTCATTCACAGCAACATGGCTTATGCTGCCGAAATGGTGAAGGTTTCGCTCGGCATGCTGGTTCATGAAAATGGCACAGGAATCATTGCCGGTGCCACCTGCGGCGATCCACTCGTGGTTGACCTTCCGTTGAATTACACGGGAAGCACCGAACTGTATGGCAATCATTATGCTCCCAACTGGCTGATCACAAATCCACCATATCTGTCAAATTATATTGCTGGTAACGATCTGGTTTTCAGTTTCACGCTGGCATCCAATAGTTTGCTATCAGGCGATATTTCTTGCCCGGTTGGAAATAAAGCCGGAGTATTTATTCTCAGCGATTGCCCGAATATTTTTAATGCTCCGGTTGCTCATCAGTTTGCTGGCGGTAATGCAGGTGGATCTTTTAATCAATTACCATTACCAGCAGGTAATTATTATGCGATTGTTTCGAATTGGCCTCAGCCTCTATATACCTCTTTCACACTGAACCTCAGTTCAATACAGGCACAACAGCCACCGGAACTGATTGCCAGTCCGGCAGAGATCAATTTTGGAACCATTACTGTGGGTAATCAATCTGCTGTTCAAACAGTTCTTATCAGTAATCATGGTTCTTTACCCCTGAATATAAATTCACTTTCGCTTACCGGTTCAAATCCTGACCAGTTTCTTATTCTGGGCCAATCAGGAACCTTGCCGCTCACGCTTCAGTTTGGAGAATCCACAGAAGTGGACCTTGTCTTTATTCCCACACAAATAGGTCAACAATCTGCTTTTCTGACTATTGCGGGAAACATGCCCGACAATGTGAACCTTCCCGTTTATGGCAACGGACTTGACAATTTTATAATTTTCACGCCTTATACTCAGGATTTTAATGAAATTATTCCTGGACAGTTACCATCAGGTTGGATTGCCTCACATCCATATTGGAACACCGTTAATTCTAATTTTTCCGGGGGTGTTGCTCCCGAACTGATGTTTTCTGGTACTTCAGAAATTGATGATACATACAGATTGGTTATAAATCCTGTCAATGCTTTTGCAAATACCACACTCAATCTGATGTTTCGTAGCCTGGTCAATGACAATCCCGCCAGCCAGAACACCTATACGCTGAAGTTGCAATCATCTTTCGATGGTGGTATAAACTGGACAGATCAATGGGTGTTAAATCCTGCTGCAAGCATTCCGGCGCAGGTATACACTGTTAATCTCGAATCGCTCGCCGGCGAAATGTTCCTGCTCTCCTGGGTATACGAAGGCGAACCTGTAAGTATGAGTGCATGGTATATTGACAACATTTTCCTGTCAGGCGAAGATAATCCTGTTATCATCGGAGATGCCAATTGCGATGGCATTGTGAATGTACTGGATGTGATAACTACTATTAATTATATTCTGGGAGTCAATCCAACACCTTTCTGTTTTGAAAATGCTGATACAAACCTCGATGGTATTATTAATGTGTTGGATGTGATCGCGACTGTAAACATCGTTACAGGGGGTACCAAAACATCAATAGCTGATTTAAAATCCGGTGAATCACACATTACACTTAATTCCAATTCGATTGATCTAAGGAGCGATGGAACCCTGGCAGGCCTGCAGTTTGAGATAACCGGCCAGAATCTTGATCTCGACGACATAGTATTCGAACTGAGTGGTTATGAATTTGCCTGTCATGTTGATCAAGGAAAACTTATCGGATTGATTTACAGCCTCGATAATACACCTTTCCCATACGGAGATATCAGGCTTATCAGTTTCAGAAATCACCGGCACGACATGGTGTGGGGAAACGTGGTGGCCGGAAATATCAATGCTGAAAATGTACCTGTGATCAAACACACATTGAACAATTTGACTTTTACCAGGGAGGATTACAAATTGCTGGTCTATCCGAATCCCGCCAGGTATGATTTTACCGTAGAAGTCAACTTGCCGGCATCCTCTGAAACCTTTGTCAGGATTATTGACATGGTTGGCCGCGATGTAGTCATTCTTAATAAAGGATACCTGGAGAAAGGTACACATAAATTTATTATCGGTGGCAAAGATAAACTCAAACCTGGCTTTTACCTTTTGAATATCGTAGCAAAACCCGAAGGAGTAGAAGAGGTTATTACCAGAAATCTGAAGTTGTTGGTTGAGTGATGATGTCAAATTTAAGAAATCAAATCATTCATGGATACGATTCTGTTTCTGATGAAAGCATATGAGATGTAGTCTTTGCCATTTACTCAATTTGAGATCTGGGATTGACAGGTTGATAAATGAAAGAATCATTAAATCCACCGGCAAAACTTCACCCAAACCAGGTTGCGATGAACTGTGAAGTCGTTTTGCTTTAATCATCATTAGAATTGATCTGATTGAAGGCAGCGCTTTAGCTCTCATTTTCAAATAACAACACGGCAGCATTATCGAAAATGAGTATTTTATCCCCAATGATTTTTTCATTCAGTCATAAACTTTCAGTATGCTTTTGGTGGATTTGACCCAAAAAGTGGAAAGTGACATTCTTGCAGAGCATTTTTAAACAATTGATTAACAATGAAAATCATATATTTAATCTTCATTTTGTTTTTCATCTGCCTGTCAGGTATATCAGCTGAACCAATTGACGATATTATAATTCCCAAATTCACCATCAGCGGGTATATACGCGATGCGGTGAATGGAGAGCAACTACCTGGAGCCACGGTGTATATAAAGGAACTTGGAACCGGAACAACTTCAAACGCATATGGATTTTATTCTGTCAGTCTGGTGGAAGGAAACTATACCCTCGCTTTTTCTTATGTGGGTTATGAAACCAAAGAAGAAAGTTTCAGACTGAATATGGGTAGGTCATATGATGTAGAATTAAAACCTCAGCAGAAATTGCTTGAAGAACTGGTGGTTATCTCTACCCGTCTGGAAGACAATGTCGTAAAAAATGAAATGAGTATCGTGAGGATGGAAGCCAAAACCATTCAACGAATTCCGGCTTTGTTTGGAGAGGTAGATGTCATCAAAGCCATACAGTTGCTTCCAGGTGTGCAATCGGCCAGCGAAGGCTCTTCAGGCTTTAGTGTACGTGGCGGCTCGCCGGATCAGAACCTTATTCTGCTCGACGAGGCCACTGTGTACAACGCTTCGCACCTGCTTGGTTTTTTTTCGGTTTTCAACAACGACGCCGTTAAAGATGTGACCCTGTACAAAGGCGATATTCCGGCTTCATCGGGCGGACGACTGGCCTCCGTGCTTGATGTGCGCATGAAGGAAGGCAATTCCAAAAGGTTCAGCGGTTCGGGAGGAATTGGTACCATTTCAAGCCGCCTTACCCTTGAGGGTCCTGTTTTCGATGGAAATACTTCGTTCATGGTGGCCGGACGAAGAACCTATGCAGATATTTTTCTGCCTTTTGCCAAAGACAAAGATATCCGCGATAATACACTGTATTTCTATGATTTGAACGCAAAGATCAATCACAGGATTAACGACAGGAACCGCCTCTTCCTGAGCGGATATTTCGGCAGGGATGTTTTTAAGAATGAATTTGCGCGCATGAGATTTGGTAACCGTACCCTTTCTTTTCGCTGGAATCACCTCTTTTCTCAACGCGTTTTCTCTAATTTCAGCTTTGTGAGCACCAGATACGATTACATGATCGGAACTCCACCCGGCAGGGCTGATGCATTTATATGGAATTCAGCGATGATGGATCACAGCGTGAAAGCTGATTTCAACCATTATATCGCTCCTGAAATTACGCTTCGCTTTGGCGGTTCATCCACCTTCCACATGTTCGACCCGGGTTCTGCTAAGGGGATTGGGTCTGAGAGCTTATTCGGAGAATTTTCTGTGTCTCGCAGTTATGCTTTACAACATGCTTTATATGTTGGAGCAGAACAGCATATCGGGCGGAAGCTTTCGCTGAAATATGGCTTACGCTGGTCAGTATTTCAGAACTCAGGCAAGTCAACGGTGTATTTCTTTAATGACGATTTTATCAGGAATGACTCAGTCACCTATGCCAGCGGCGAAATTTACAATACTTATCAGGGTTTAGAGCCCCGCCTGGGTATTAATTATTTGCTTAATGAAGTTTCTTCATTAAAAGCATCCTATTCACGCACAAGGCAATACATTCATCTTGCTCAGAATTCCACTGCCGGTACACCCCTCGATCTCTGGTTCGCATCGGGTCCCAACGTCAAACCCCAGATTGCCGATCAGTATGCTGTAGGCTATTTCAGAAACTTTCGTAAAAATACCATTGAAACATCCCTCGAGTTGTATTATAAAAACATGCAACACACCATTGATTTCAAAGATCATGCTGATCTGCTGCTCAACAGGGAAATGGAGGGCGAGCTCAGGTTTGGAAAATCGTGGGCTTATGGCATGGAATTTCTGGTGCGCCTAAACGGAAAAAAACTAAACGGTTGGATAAGCTATACCTACAGTGTAAGCCGGAGGAAATTTCCCGATATCAACGAAGGTAAAGTGTACGCCTCTCCTTACGACAGGCCCCACGATGTTTCAGTGGTACTGAATTTTGATGTGAGCCGGCGTGTGGCGATTTCAGCCAACTGGGTGTATTCTACCGGATCACCAATCACGTTACCTGTCGGCAAGGCATCGTATGGAAATCTATTTATTCCCGTATACTCCGGTCGAAATGCATACCGGGTTTCCGATTATCACCGGCTCGATCTGTCCGTGTTGCTGGGAAGCCGCATCAAACCCGACCGCAAATGGAGTGGAGAGTGGAGTTTCTCGGCATACAATGCATATGGCCGAAAAAATGTGTGGGCTATAAATTTCCTGAGAGACGATAAAAACCCAGACGGACTCAAGGCCAATAAGACATATTTATTTTCTGTGGTTCCGGCCATCACTTACAACTTCAAATTCTGATAATATGAACTTTGTCAAAGGAAACTATAAGTACATCCTGAAAATATTGATGCTGACTTTTGTTGTCTGTTCATGTACCGAACCCATGGATCTGGACCTCGATTCAACATATTCACGTCTTGTAGTGGAGGGCGCTTTTACAACCGATACAGGCGTGCATCGCATTCGCCTGAGTACAACCACGGATTTTTATTATAGCACCAAACCTCCGGCGGTGAGTGGTGCCCGGGTAACAATCAGCGATGGCAGCGAAGAATTAAGTTTAGTTGAAAATCCTTCAGGGAGTGGTATTTACGAAACACAGGATGGTGTTTACGGACAAGTGGGGAAAACTTACCAGCTACATATCGAACTTCTGCAGGAACTGGGAGGTCATAAGTTTTATTCTGCATCCTGCCTGCTGCGTCCCACTGTTGAGCCTGATTCTGTTCAAATTATGTATCAACCCACCTGGGGGCAGGGCTTCTGGGAAATTAAACTCTATGCCCAGGATCCACCCACACAGGACTACTATAAGTTTCTTACTTATGTAAACAACACGCTTATTACCGATACTTTATATGAGGTGTTTGTGGTTGACGACCGATTTTTCAACGGGCGTTATACCAATGGAGTAGGAGCGGGTTTTCTGAATTCGGAGATTGATGACAACCGGCTAAATCCCGGTGATACAGTAACTCTGATGATGACCAATATGACAGATGAATACTTCCATTTTATTTTAACAGCCCGGATAGAAAGCGGGTTCAACACGCCCCTGTTCAGCGGGCCTCCTGCCAATGTAAAAAGCAATGTAAACAACGGGGCCATAGGCTTTTTTGCTGCTTACCAGCCCCGTTATGTTTCGCGTGTGTATAACGGTGAGTAATGTTTAAGGTTTTTTAACAGTGGATCAGGCAACAAAAAGTATTTACAGGCGTTTGCCCTTTACATTCACTGAGTTCTTTATGTTGTTTGTTAAACCCTTAAAAACCAATTGCTATGCTGGAATACACCAAAACCGTATTACAGAAAGTGAGCTTCAACCGGGAGCTGTTCTCCAAGGAGTTGCGCAAGGCTTTTAAGTGGCTGCAAAAAGAAGAGCTGGTAGTATTGCATGCCTGGTGCCTTGTTACTTTTAACGATACTTACCGGGATGTGATCCGGGAAGTTTTCCGCAATTTGAGTTAATCCTGATCAGACCATGTGCTATCAACCCCGCGGGATAATCCAGGCGGGGTTTAATTTTTTTATGAATCTCAACTTAAAAGGCTTTGTTGACTTGCCATTTTAAATTAAGAGATTACTTTTGCAAAGATCTAAAATCTATTTATTTAATGAATAGTGACGAAATACTGTTATCAATCAGGATCTCCGATCTTCAACATGAGTCCCGTATTAAGCTTGGCAGGGAGTTAGATTATAAGGAATTACATATTGCCAGAAAAGCACTGGAATCAGCTTTACTTTTTGGAATTGATTCAATTTATAACACGATTCTTTTTGAGATGATTTCGAATGAAAGATCCAATCATTAATAAATTGAGCACATCCGAGTGGCTGGCATCTCAGTTTCTTGAGAAAGCTTCTTTGCGTCAAACCAACATAGAACTCATAAAAGTTCTGAAATCAAGAATTTATAAAATTGGTGAATCTAATGTTCTTATCAGAGCTTCATCAGAAGGAAACAGGAATTATTTCTTTGGAATTAACTACCTCACTATTAAAGAAATTGCTAATCTTGATAATCCTTTTATAGCTTTTATCTGTGGTTCGATTGAAAGGGTGATTATTTTGCCTGCGAAATATTTGTTTAAGCACCTTCACAAGATAAGCCATGATAGAAATGGTGAGTATAAAATTACTATTAATAAGAATTTAAATATAGGTCTATCGGGTCGCAATAATCAGCTCAACTGTCAAGAGTTTATCAACAATTATGAACTGCTATTTCTCCCATCAAATGAGCATGCTGAACTTAGAAATACTGTCGAGGAAAGCTTACATGCTATCATCCAGGGTCGCTTATTCGAAATTGGAAATATTCGTGGTTATTATACATACTGTCCTGATCGGTGTAAAGTTTTCAATGATAAGAAATTAGAAGAAATTGCTTCATTAAACATTTGTCCCCACTTACAATTCTCAGATTACGGCCTACTACGTCAAATAGATGTTTTGTGGTTTAAAAACAGAGGTAGCCATTTTATACCTGAATATGCATTTGAAGTTGAATTGACCACTGGTGTATGGTCAGGTGCCGGAAGAATGCTCGCATTAATTGACTACAAAAATGTTCCATTGTACATTATTTCAAATGATAATCGCAAATATGTTCAGGTAATTAATTCTTTTTCAGAATATAGTGACCGTTTCAGGTTCGTTCAAAATAATCTTGTTGGTGAATTATATGCAGCCGAAATGTCACTCAAAGAGCTTAGAATCGAAATTGGTCTATAGCAATTTTTAATGATGTAATAAATTAAAATTACTGAAGTTCAATTATTTATGGAATCCCTTTACTCCATTTCCCCCATTGATGGCCGGTACCGGAATCAAACCGGTATGCTGGCTGCTTACTTTTCAGAAGCTGCCCTGATCCGCTATCGTGTCATGGTAGAAATTGAGTATTTTATTGCCTTATGCAAAACAGGGCTTCCTCAGCTTGCTGATTTTAGATCAGAAGATTTTGAGGGCGTGCGCAATGTTGTTCACAGGTTCACTACCGAAGATGCCCTGCGGGTAAAAGAAATCGAGAAAACTACCAACCACGATGTGAAAGCAGTGGAGTATTTCCTGAAAGATTGGTTTGATCAACAGGGCTGGGGAAAATTCAGGGAATTCATCCATTTCGGGCTGACATCGCAGGATGTGAACAATACAGCACAGCCTTATGCCATTAAAACTGCACATGAACTGGTACTTCTTCCACTCTTTGCTGATGTTCACAAAGCCATTCAAATTAAGGCAACAGAATACCTGGATGTTCCTATGCTTGCCAGAACACACGGTCAGCCGGCATCGCCCACCAGGCTGGGTAAAGAACTCAATGTTTTTACTGAACGCCTTGAAAACCAATTTAAAATGCTGGAATTACTTCCTTTCTCAGCTAAGTTTGGAGGTGCTACCGGCAATTTCAATGCGCATTTTGCTGCCTATCCTGATATTGACTGGAAAAAGTTTGCTGATCGTTTTATAATAGAAGTATTTGGGCTTCAGCGGCAGCAAACAACCACGCAAATAGAGCATTACGATCACCTGGCCGCCTATTTCGACAACCTGAAACGCATCAACACCATTTTGATTGATTTTTGCCGCGATATGTGGGCGTATATTTCCATGGAATATTTCAGGCAAAAGATCAAAGCCGGAGAGGTTGGCTCGTCGGCGATGCCTCATAAAGTCAATCCGGTTGATTTTGAGAATGCCGAAGGCAACCTGGGAATCGCCAACGCTTTGTTCGAGCACCTTTCAGCAAAATTACCCATCTCGCGTCTGCAGCGCGACCTTACTGACAGCACAGTGATGCGCAATGTGGGTGTTCCTGTATCCCATACGGTCATTGCTTTGCGTTCAATTCTGAAGGGTCTCGGTAAACTTTTGCTCAACCCCGAAGCCATTCTCCACGACCTTGAAAAAAACTGGGCGGTGGTGGCAGAGGCCATCCAAAGCATCCTGCGCCGAGAGGATTACCCCAATCCTTACGAAGCACTTAAAAACCTTACCCGTACGCACCAGGAAATAACAAAAGAAACACTTCACCGGTTTATTGATGGTCTTGAAGTCGCTGAAGCAGTAAAATCAGAACTTAAATCCATTACACCGATCAATTATACAGGCATTTAATCATTTGTAAGAGAAGGAAATAATCCTTACATCGTCAAAATAACTCAAGTCTTACACTCCCTTACTAAGCACTCTATCCCCTCATCTCTCCGTCACTCCGTCGCCCCATCATCTTATTTCATCTTCTTTGTATGAAATCCGAAAGATTGAAATACCGAGCGGGAAGGGGCACGGTGCATTACACCTTCATGTACTGACCTGACATCTTCTATCGTGTAAAATGCATTTGGATTGAAGCGTTTTATGATTGTAACAAAATCATCAATGTCGCGTCTTTTGATTATTGAAAAAACCACTTTTACCGGACCCCGGCTACCTTCTGCAGGCACCGAGGTGATTCCGTAATTGCGTTCTTTCAGGTAACTGATTAACTCAGTGGTATCAAATTTTGGAATGATGCGCACAATGACATTTCCCAGTGATATTTTCTGTTCTACTACAATACCAATATAATTACCAATGGCAAATCCAAGTCCGTAGGCAACATACGTGAACCAGTTATCGAGATGTTGAAAAATCTGACTCACAGCCAACAGCCAGATAATTACTTCAAAAAATCCAAGTACAGGTGCAAGAATGCGAAATCCTTTTGAAAGAAATATCAGACGCAAGGTGCCAATGGTTTGGTCGGCAATACGTGCCAGAATGATAAGTAAAGGAAGAATGATCCATGCGAAAATCCATGATTCACTTGTTACTAAGCTGATATCCATATAAATGACTGTTTAATAATATGTGTGCAAAGGTACGTGATTAAATGGTTTTTATTACTTTTGAACCCCGATAGAATTACTTACCAAAATATCTTTGAAATGAAAAATCTTGTTGTACTTATTACCTTTTGTCTTACAAGTCTGATGCTTTTTGCTCAGCAGGAAGCTCGCTTACTGCGCTTTCCAGCCATTCATGGCAATCAGGTCGTATTCACATATGCCGGCGACCTTTACGCGGTTAATGCCAGTGGAGGGTTGGCACGTAAACTTACATCTGATCCTGGTTATGAAATGTTTGCACGCTTTTCTCCCGACGGAAAGTGGATTGCCTTTACCGGTCAGTACGACGGTAATACTGAGGTTTTTGTGATACCGGCACAGGGTGGTGCACCCCAAAGGCTGACCTATACTGCTACGATAGGTCGCGATGATATCAGCGATCGTATGGGACCCAACAACATTGTAATGACCTGGACTCCAGACAGTAAATATATTATCTATCGTTCCAGAAAACAGACATATAACGATTTTGTGGGACATCTTTTCAAAGTACCTGTCGAGGGGGGATTGTCGGAAGAACTTCCATTGTCAACCGGTGGTTTTTGCAGTTTTTCTCCCGACGGAAACAAACTTGCATTTAACAGGGTGTTCAGAGAATTCAGAACATGGAAATACTATAAAGGAGGCATGGCAGACGATGTGTGGATGTATGATTATCAAACCAATGAGAGCCGGCGGCTTTTCGAAAATCCGGCACAGGATATTTTCCCGATGTGGCTGGATAATCAAATTTATTTTACTTCCAACCGCGACCGCATTATGAACCTGTTTGTATATGATCTTCAAACCAATCAAACGAGGAAACTAACAAATTACACAGAATATGATATCAAGTTTCCTTCTCTCGGCGATGGACGAATCATATATGAAAATGGTGGCTATCTGCATGTTTTTGATCCTGTCGGTGAAACACTGCGACAGATCCGGATAGAAATAGCTGACGACTTCGGATGGGCACGCAATGAATTTAAATCCGGAACAGAGTTTATCGGATCATCATCGCTTTCTCCGGATGGAAACCGGATTGTACTCTCAGCCCGTGGTGATATTTTTACCCTACCTGCTAAAAGTGGGATCACACGAAACCTGACACAATCCAGTTATGCACACGACCGTGCTCCGGCCTGGTCGCCCAATGGAAAATGGATTGCATATTTATCAGATCTCAACGGTGAATTTGAAATTTATATGCAAAAACAGGATGGGAGCGAGCCAAGAATTCAGCTTACCACCGGTGCCGATACATACAAATTCAATATCAAATGGTCGCCCGACAGTAAGAAAATTCTGTGGAATGATAAAAAAATGCGATTACAGTACATTGATGTTGAAACACGTGAAGTTACTATCGTAGACCAATCCGACATATGGGAATTTGGAAGTGCCGACTGGTCGCCCGACAGCCGTTGGATAGCCTATACGAACACGCTACCATATAATCTGAGCAACATTATCTTATTTGATACACAAACAAAAAATAAAACAGAGGTGACAGATGGATGGTATCCATCTAATCAACCAACTTTCAGCACCGATGGTAAATACCTGGTTTTTACTTCTGCACGCGACTTCAATCCCATCTATAGCCAGACTGAGTGGAACCACGCCTACAGAGACATGAGCCGAATCTATTTGGTAACACTTGCCAAAGAAACTCCGTCACCTTTTGCACCGGAAAGTAACGAAGTGAAGATAGGTTCTGAAGAACAGCAGCCCGAAGATAGTAAAACTGAAATCAAACCGGAAAAAAATACTAAAAGCCCGGCACCCAAACCCAATATTAAAAGTGATGCGGTAAAAGTGAAGATTGACCTTGAAGGCATAAGGGAGAGAATTGTAGCTTTACCGGTATCACCATCCAATTACTGGGGAATATGGGCAGGAAATGATAAGGTCTATTATATTGAAAACTCCGCTTCTTCACCAGGTTCAAACATGAAAATGTACGATCTGAAAGCAAAAAAGGAAACAGAACTATCTAATAATGTGGGCTTTGAAATTTCAGCCGATTGTAAGAAGATGATGGTCAGAAAGGACAGGCAATATTATATCATTGACCTGCCTGCGTCGAAAGTCAATCTTGACAAAAGCGTTGACTTGTCGGATGTGAAAATCAACGTGAACTATACCGAAGAATGGGAACAGATTTATGTGGAAGCTTGGCGGCAAATGCGTGATTTCTTTTATGTGGAAAATATGCATGGAGTGGATTGGCAAGCCATACGCGATAAGTATGCTGTGATGCTTCCCTTCGTAAAAAATCGCCATGATCTGAACTACCTGATAGGCGAATTGATAGGCGAGTTGAATGTTGGTCATGCTTACATCAACGGAGGCGATGTGATCACACCCAATCGCATTGACATGGGATTATTAGGTGCCCGATTCAGTCGTGACAACTCAGGTTTTTACAAGGTTGAAAATATTCTTGAAGGCGCCAACTGGAGTAACAGATTGCGTTCACCACTCACTGAAGTCGGGGTGGGAGTGGTTGAAGGTGATTATATTATTGCCATTAACGGAAAGTCTACGAAAGATTTGCCTGATATATTCAAGGCTCTTGCCGGTAAAGCGGGAAAACAGGTGGAACTCACAGTGAATAGCACACCCACGATTGAAGGAGCACGAAATGTTATTGTGATTCCCATAAAAGATGAATCAGAATTGTATTATTACAACTGGGTACAGGATAACATCCGAAAAGTAAATGAAGCTACCAACGGCGAGGTAGGTTATATTCATATTCCTGATATGGGACCGGCAGGGCTGAATGAGTTTGCTAAATACTTTTATCCGCAACTGAATAAAAAAGCTCTTATTATTGATGACCGTGGAAACGGTGGAGGCAACGTATCACCTATGATCCTGGAGCGTTTGCAACGTGAGGTGCAGCGCTCCAATATGGCACGCAACGTACAGCGTCCGGGTCATACCCCCGGACAAATGATGTTGGGGCCTAAAGTGCTGCTTATCAACCAGTATTCAGCTTCTGACGGAGACCTCTTCCCTTATGGTTGGCGTAAATACGATTTGGGTAAGATCATCGGTGTAACCACATGGGGTGGAGTTGTCGGAATACGTGGTTCTCTTCCTTTCGTAGACGGTGCTGATTTGCGTAAACCGGAATTTGCCAGTTATTCAGCAGATGAAAGCGAATGGATCATTGAAGGTGAAGGTGTGAGACCAGATATTTGGGTTGATAACGATCCTGCCCGTGAATACCAGGGAATTGACGATCAGTTAAATAAAGCTATTGAAGTGATTCTCGATGAACTGAAAAATTACAAATCGGTTCCGCCTTTGCCGAAACCACCGGATAAGAGCCGGTAGAATCATGTAAAATTACGCAAATATTGACCTGTCAACCGTAATAATTTTTTTCAATCCTTATAGCAGATGCCTGCTAACTTTGACTGGCAGGCGTTTTCAGGTGGTATAAGTCCAAAGCCACCAGCACAGCGGCAAATCCCCAAAAGGGAACGGATAATTTTTCCGTATCAAGAAAGTTGTTGAGCAATCCATGCGATAGATATGTGATTAACCCAAGGGTAACAGAAAGACTGATAATTCTAATTTCCCTGATTTTTGACCGTTTATATACCTTCAGGCCGGTGTAGATAATGGCTATTGCAAGAGCTGTAAAGGTGAGCATTCCAAACAGTCCTTACTCTGACATTGGACCAATATATTCACTGTGAGCATTGCCTACGTCACCAAAATTGGTACTGATGATGGTTTTTTCTTTTGATCGTTGGTAAGGCGCATATAGAAACTGGTACGTTCCGGGTCCAAAACCAAAAACCGGCCTTTCTTTAAACATGCGAATAGCAGATTGCCATCTATTGATTCGCTCGAGGTTACTGGCGTCGGAAGTAATATTGGCGATAGACTGAACATGTTCAACAAAGTCAGCAGAACTGTCCTGTTTGTTTTTTGACATATAATCAAAAATTTCAAAACGAAAAGCATAAAAAAATGCAGCGATCATTACCGTGGCGATGATAAGCCATCGTAATTTTATTCTGAAAATAATAATGATAAATGCTCCTGTTGCCACTGCAACGCTTATCCATGCAGCACGGCTAAACGAAAGCGCCAACGCCATTATCATCAGTAATGCAAAGATCAGGGCTGTTAACCGAATCCAGGGTTTATCATTTCTTACCAGTGTGAATCCCAGAAAAACAGGAATAAACATTGACATCACTGAACCATAAGCGGTATGATCGTTATAAAAAGGTTTCATTACCCATGTTCCGGTTTTTTCACCAAAACCAAAGCTGTAATGTCTGAATGTTGTGTATCCGATTACAATGATCAACGGCACAGTATATAGCCAGAAAAACTTCCGGATATTATTGTAGTCTTTAAATAACATGATACCAATAAAGTACATCGGAATCACAAACCATAACCTTGAAAGAAAGTATTTGACTGAAATAAGGTGCATCTGACTGGTAAGTGTCGTAATTAACATCCAGATCAGGTTGGTTAAAATAAATATACTGACAAAATGTTTTAGTGCCTGCCTTTCATACCTGTAGTCAAAAATTATTTTGAGAAAGAATAGCAATAATACACCAAACATAAGTGGTTCGACTGGAAGCGATATTCCAACATTTAGTTCAGGATCAAGTAGATATACTGAAAGAGGCGTTAGAAATACGATAAGTAATACAACCTTATCGAAAGCAAATAGAAAAAATAAGGCTGCTGCGATGAATAAAGGTATGGCTGCACCCCAGTAGTATTCTTTATAGATCAGGTAACTATTAAAACTGATAAAGCAAATGCTGGAAAAATAAACCAGTAATCTTTTGGATTTCTCGGAGAAGTGGTTTAAGCCAATCTCTTCAAAAATAGTTTTTTTTTGCAGGTGGCCTGGCATAATATTAAAAATTGCTGCTAATTCAAAACCAGGATCAGGAAGGCTTGTTGATGTCCGCAGAATCATTACTTGTTCTTCTGCTGTTTTCGATGATCGCGATCACCACAATGCTGAAAAAGACAGTGACAATCAGCGCGTATGCAACAATCAGCCATCGGATAGGATATGATTTTTTATCAGCCGGAATTGGTTTTGTAATAACTGTTGTATAGGTTATTTCCTTCTGGGCATTAATCAAGGCCCATTCATAATCAATTTTATACCGCCCGTATTCAGCAATCAGATCAAAATACCGGTTATTGTATCTGGTCCATTCATTTCCTTTTTCCTCAATGTTCTTTTTCCATTTCAGGACTTCCTGGGTATTGATATTCGATGAATTATTGCCGTCAACAGTACGAAGGTAACCGCGGGCTACCTCTCTTGACTGATTGGGGTAGTCAATGATGCCATATTGTGTACTTAAAACATGTAAAACAGCAGCCACTGAATCAACTTCACGTTGCTTCATCAACAGCCGATTTTCCATCATTTTCAGTCCTTCCATGTATTTCTCACTGTGATTATTAAGTATTATACGATTGGTAAAGGATATAATAGAATCTACCATACGGCAGGCAATCAAAGGATCAATATCGGATACTTCTATTTGAATAGCTTCATATGGAGTCTTTTTGATACGAACATTTTTTTCATAAAGTGCCTGCATCACTGTGTTGTAATGCTTGTGACCGGACTTCACCTTATAATGGCCGGATAAGTTAAAAGCCTTGATAATGCTATCCATAATTTCTTTAGAACCGATCCATTGAAGCATTTGTTCGGTTTGATTCTCGTCAGAATAGGGTGTCAGGTTGACAGGATAAAGTATCGCATGCGATTTATATTTAGGGGTGATGAAAAGGGGGCTAGATATTACAATTGAAATAATTCCGGCGATTATGATGATAATGAGTAGATGCCATTTCCATTTCAGGAAAATATTTAGAAGGCTGATATTACTGAAATATTTTTCCATTACTTCTCTTCAGTTGGTTTTAACAATGTTTCTTATACGTTCTTTCTTGTTGTCAATAGGAATCGAAATAGTTCCGGAAGTCTCATCATTTTTGATTGACGGCAAGGTTGCTATCTCTTTAAAATTTTCAATAAGTATAATGATAATGATCCCGGTTAACAGGGTGCTGAATGTGGACAACAAGACAATGAGCCATCGGATAGGATAGGACTTTTTTTCAGCTTTCACTGCTTCTTCCACAACAAACTTAAATGGCAATTGCTGTTCAGCATCCACCTTTGCCTCTTCATAACGTGTTTTTAGAATACTCAACTGTTTTTGATCGAGCAGAAGCTGATCGCGCAATGAAACATATGAGCTGCCGTATTTTGAAAGTATTTCGAGCCTTTCTTCCAATGCTTTGATAGCCTGTCGGTTATTTCGTGCAATCTCAATGGCCAGTTGCTGGTTTAGCATTTCTGATTGCGACTCGTAATCGTGGATTCCCAACATTCGAAGTGTGGTCAGCGAATCTTCTTTTACCCTGATGTTGTGTTGAAGTTCAAGATAACTCTTTTCTACGATGTGAAAACCCGGAACAGCAACTTCTTTTTGCATGGCATTTCGAACCGAATCAACCAGAGCGGCAATATAATTGGCGATTTCAGCAGCCATTTGCGGATCTTTGTCGAGCACTGAGATTTTCACTGCCATAAATTCAGTTCGCCTGAAAGAAATGTTGTTTTCATATTCGCGCTGCAAACGTGTTTGCTTAAATTTATGTGAAGGGTCTATGTCGTAATGGGCCATCAGGTTAAACCTTTCCACCACATTATTTCTGATCCTGCCTGAATTTAATATCTGCAACATGTGTTCAGCTTGAGCCTCCTGCCCGAAATCTAGAATATCATAAGGTTGTCCGCTCCTGTCGGTCAATAAAGCCTTTGAAATGCTACCCGAAGAGGTGGGATACATAATAACAAAGGATTTGTATTTGGGAGTGATAAAGTATGAAGAGGAAAAAACCAAAGAACAAACAATGGAGAAAAGGGCAATCAGGCCAAGCGGTTTCCTCCATTTGTAGATAAATAACAACATGTTACCGGAATTGTATATATTGCTTTCTGCTAAGGGATTTGCCATAACAGTCAGATAATTAATGAGAGGCCAAAAGTATAAAATTTTATGGTTCCTGCTTATTCGAAGCCTTTCAGAATATTAAACAAGGATTTAAGATCTAAGATCCTTATTAAGAATGAATATACTGCAATGGCTGCCATGGCACCAATGAATGCTATACCCCAACTCAGGCCGAGATTCATGGATAACCAAGTCAGAAATAGTGAACCAGGGATAAATACACATATTTGCCAAAGAAAACGATAATCGAACTTAAAACGGAAAAAATACCATGCCAGCAATATCTGAAATAATGCTGTGAGGCTTTGGATGGTAAGGCTCGTAATGGCTGAACCTACAGCAAATAACTGCGGAACAAGGATGATATTCATCACAATATTCAGGATCATTCCACTGGCAGCCACCATATTCAGTTGTTTAAGATTACCGTTTGCCGTAAGCAAGGTGCCAAAAATATACGTCGTACTGATCGGTATAAAACCGCACATAAGTAACGAAAAAACCTGTGCTGATTGACTGATTCTCAGCTTATATACTTCCGGTAACTCAAATTCATGTGGTGGATAAAGCAAGCGCATAACCGGCTGATTGTAAAAAATGGCACCCATGGCTACCATCACTGCCAATACGAATAATAAGGAGAAAGACAACCTGACAAGGTCGTTGACCGGTTGTTTTTTCCGGATCATACGGGCAAACATCGGCAGAAGTAAAACAGAAAAAAGATAAGCAATCATATTTACAGCATCAAGCAAACGGTAAGCCTGAGCGTAAATCCCTGATTGTTCATTACCATTTGTTTCCCGGAGAATCTTTTCGATCATCACGGAGTCAACCCTGTTATAGAACGCCATTAAAAGAACGAGCACAGCATAAGGAAAGCTCTTTTTTATTATCAGGATGAAAAATAACCGGTTCCAGTGAAGTTTACGGAACTTTGCCTTGTACGCAACAATACTGGCTGCTGCAACAATAGTAACAAGATAAGCGGCTGTTTGAGTGTAGGCAAACCATTCAACCCTGAAAGGTTCATCGGTAATATTTCCCCAAAGAAGTATTCCACAAAAAATGATCATCAGCAGGCGATCCATCACCGATAGCATACTGTCGGTTTTGAACATAAGCAATCCGGAAATATTGGATCGAAGATATAGAATGAATGAAAGCAAAAACTGATTGAAACCCAGGATTAACAAAAGGAACATTTGCCGTTCATGATATTTTAACAGCAGCCCGGCGATTATAATTACTGCAAAGTATATCACAGAGAGCAAGAATTTGAGGATCACAAGCCCGGAGAAATGTTTATGCAACAAATGCTCATACTGCGCGATATTGCGGTTGTTGAAATTTGTAATCCCAAAATCAAGAAAAATATTGAAGATGAAAGTAAAATTCAGGATGCTGAAATAAAGCCCGTATTCTTCAGCACCTATTGCATTTTGCACTCCACGGTCAATGCCAAGAATCCAGAAAGGCTTAACCAGCAGGTTTAAAAACAGCAAAAGAATCAGGTTTGTAAGAAATTTTTTTTGCATAACAGGCTCTGATCAGAACTCTTACAAGGTTGAATTTGCTTTTGTAAATTCTAATTCTGTAATTTTGTGCAAAAGTATTGATTTAGTACTTGCCATGATTATTAGGGGAGGCTTGAAAGTAACTTTCTAAAATGCTGATAAATTGAGAATTGCAGTTAATACGCGATTGCTCCTGAAAAACAGGCTTGAAGGAATAGGCTGGTTTACCTGTGAATCATTGAAGAGAATTTGTACACAACACCCGGAGCATGAGTTTTTTTTCTTTTTCGACAGGCCATGGAGCGAGGAATTTATCTTTTCAGGTAATATAACACCCGTTGTTTTAAAGCCTCAGGCGCGTCATCCAATATTATACTATATATGGTTTGAAAACAGTATCCCGCAGATCCTCAAGAAAATTGATGCTGACCTCTTTTTTTCACCCGATGGTTATCTTTCGTTGAGCACCAGGGTTAAATCAGTAAATGTGTTTCATGATCTGAGTTTTGAACATTACCCTGCCGATGTTCCTGCCATGCAGCGGTTGTTTTACCGGAGGTTTTTTCCAAGATATGCGCAAAAAGCAGCACGTATTGCCACTGTTTCAGAATATTCAAAACAGGATGTTGTGAAAACTTATGGTGTTTGCCCTGAAAAAATTGACGTGGTATACAATGGAGCTAACCTGGCATATGAACCACTGAATGAGGAAGAAAAGCAACAGACCAGGGATCAATATTCGTTTGGCAATCCATATTTTCTCTTTGTAGGAGCTTTACACCCACGAAAAAACCTGATTAATTTATTTAAAGCATTCGATATTTTCCGCAAACAATACACCGAGCCTGTCAACCTGTTGATTGTCGGTGCAAAGATGTGGTGGACAAAAACCATCGAAAGTACATTTAAGAACATGATTTTTAAAGAAGATGTAGTTTTTGTCGGCAGGTTGAATATCAATGAATTGAAAAATGTTTTTGGATCTGCACTGGCACTCACCTACGTGTCATATTTTGAAGGATTTGGCATTCCTATCGTTGAAGCTTTTCATGCTGAAACACCAGTAATTACATCAAATGTTACCTCGATGCCTGAAGTTGCCGGAGATGCCGCATTACTGGTCAATCCTTTTTCGCCTATTTCGATTGCAGAAGCAATGCTTGAAATAGCAGGTAACAAAGATCTGCAAAATGATCTCATCCGGAAAAGTCGTGTAAGACGCGTGCAGTTTTCATGGCAGCAGACGGCTGAAAGACTGTGGAATACCATTGAGAAGGCGCTGTAGTTATGTGGTTCTTCATACTTTTGTCAGCCAACTTGCCACTTCACATAATACTTACCTCCATTTCAAGAGGAATACCAAAACGCTTTAGAACCGATTCTGTGATGCTATTTGCCAGGACAAGGATTTCTTTCCCGGAGGAGCATCCGTAATTC
>CAYQRU010000019.1:0-38157 GCA_964419945.1 uncultured Bacteroidales bacterium
TACTATTCCAAGATTATTATAAATAGAAATAACCTGAAAAGGAGGAATCGTATCGCCTCTTTTCTCTGCCAAATCAATAAATATTGGAAGTGCTTCGTGAAAATAGCGTTTGGCTTCTTCAAATTTCAGAAGTTGAAGCAATACTCCGCCGAGGTTCGTTAATGCATTGGCAATGCCATTACGATTCTTCAATTCCTTGTTAATTTCTAAAGCTTTGTAATAGTGTTGAAACGAAATATCCAACAAACCCTGGAAAAAACACATATTGCCAATTGCCATTAAAGCCTGGGAATGAAATTGGTTACTGTTGCTTTGTTCAGCAATTTTCAATGCCTTATCAGCATATTGAAACGACAGTGACAGGTTTGTTGATGAATAGTAGTTGGCAAGTTCTATCAGAGAAGCTATTCGTGTAGAATCGTCTTTCGATGCTTCGACCCTAAAGATAAGAGAATCAACATTATTATTGATTTGACCGAAAGTCACATAATGGACTAATTCCCAGATTAACAGCAAGCTTAAAGTACCTCGCAAAAGGATTTTCATGATCTTTTCTGCTACATAAAATGCAAAGATATATTATATAAGCTGTTCATGCATAATCGAATAACAACAATGTAAAGATTTTATGACACTTTGCTCTCAGCCAACGGTTCGCTTTGGCTGGTTCGTTCAGGATTTGCACCCAATAGATATATTGCATGCACAGAGCACAATAAAAAAGCACCGGAAAGGCCGGTGCTTCAAAATCAAAACGAAGAGAACCGCTTTTTACTTTTGAATAAGTAGTTTTTGAAAAGATACGCCACTTTCAGTGTAAATTCTAACAAAGTACAACCCGTTACTGAAATCTTCCGCATTCAGGTTAAGCTGATGCGTTCCAACACGGATGGATAAACTTTCACGGCCTGCCATATCATTTATTACAACCTGCTTCATTTTTTGATCCGAAGTGATGAGGATTGTGTTTTTGGCAGGAATGGGATAAATTACTGATTGAACCAGGTTAGTCTGATTGATTCCGGCACCTGTCTCATTGCCATATTTCTGAACAATAAACCCATTTCCGGCAGAATAACCCAGTGCGTATATATTCCCTGCTGCATCATCAAGGATATCGAGGCTTACACTTGCGTTTCCGTTTGAGGTATTTCCGAGGTCAACCGAATGTATTAATCTCTCCGCAAAAGATGATTGGGCAAGACTTTGCAATGCTTCAAGCACAGTTGCTCCGTCACTGATGTCGAGCACATACATCAAATTTTGTGGTGGTGCATCCTTGACGTGATGATAGGCAAGAAACCTGTTTCCATTGTAATAGAAAATATGTGGATACATTGACCAGTAAGGGAAGAAACCAGATTGCAGGTAAAAAAGTTGATTCATCTGATTATCAAGTAAAAGCAATCCAAATCCTGAACCACTTGCAAGGAACAGGTCTTCACCGGGAACTTTTGTGATCCTGGCAAAGTTAGCATTCAAGATATCGTTGTATGTATATACTGCCGGATTATTGTCTGGGATTTGTGAGTTTTGGATATCCCATACATAAAAATTACTGCTTCCATGTCCACTGGCAATCAGCAAGGCCTCTTCTTCGGGATTTCCCAGCACGGTGAATGCATCGCCCAGGCGAACATCTCCGGTATATTGAAGTAGCACAACCGGTTCACTGTTAATTCCTGCCCAATGATAGACTTTAAATTCTCCACCTGCGAAAACCATATTTGATGCAAAAACATGTTGTCCTACAACAGTTAAATCGGCCAGGGTAAATATGCCCCCGCTCACTTCATTCAGATTAAGTTCCTGGGGACTGGCGTCTGGATCTGCAATGCTCCAGTAATATATATGATTGCCATCCTGACGGGAGGCAACGAATACGTATTCGTCATTGAATCCTGCTCCCCTGTTGGTTCCTGCAGCGTTGATAATGGACGGCAGATTCCCACTAGCCTGTGTTTTGTCAATGAGAGTGGTAACAGGATCCAGTCCATCGGTATATACCTGCGTGAGGCTGGTGAACCCGATGATCATCATAAGTAAGAAAATGCCCAAGAGAATAACTGAGGAGTAATTTTTCATAGCAGTAAATTTTAATTGAAAAAAAAGATTGACAATTAAAATCGGATGGCTTTAAAAACCTGCATTACAAACAATTTCCAGCTTCTAAAGCCATCCTTAAAGTTTTGGTTAGTTTCCGAGTATAATGTTTACTGTTCCAACAATGTCGAGCAGATTGACAACACCATCCTGGTTCACATCGGCATTTACGAAGCAGAAAGGTTCGGGATTTTCACCCATGATGTATGCATTGATCACAACGATGTCAAGAATATTTACCAGTCCGTCGCAATTGGCATCGCCGAACAGAACGCTTGTGGCATCACCGTACTTTTGCACAACAAAACCATTACCGGCTCCATAAGCCATTAACCAGACATTACCATCGGCATCGTTCAGAAGATCAAGGCTTACGCTTGCATTTCCATTGGCAATACTTCCCAGGTTGACGGAATGAATCACTTTTTCTGCAAATGTTGATAGTTCCAGAATTTCAAGTGCTTCAGCTACAGTGGTGCCCGGATTGAGATCTAGTATATACATCACATTTTCGGCAGGTGGATTCTTAACATGTTGATAAGCAAGAAATCTCTGACCTTCCAGATAGAATATATGTGGGTACATTGACCAGTACGGGAAGAATCCTGCTGCAACATCGGCAATTATGTTCATCTGGCTGTCGAGCAATAACAAACCAAAGCCTGAACCAGATGCAAGATAGAGTTCTGGTTCACCAGGTACCTGGGTCATTCTTCCAAAATTGGCATTTAAAATACCTGGGAAATTGTAAACAATTGGAGTGGTGTTGGGAATCTGGCCGTTCACAATATTCCATACATAGAAATCCTGTGTTCCATGACCACTTACAATGAGTTTAGCCTGTGTTTCGGGATCTCCGATAACAGAAAATGCATCGCCCAGCCGGGCAGGTGCATTGGCATAAGCAAGCAGTACAGAGGGTTGTGATGAAATTCCGTTCCAGTGGTACACTTTAAATTCACCTCCTACAAAGACCATGTTGGAAGCAAAAATGTGGTTTCCTACCACCGTCAGATCTGAAAGCGTAAAGGTTCCGCCTCCGACACCAGTAATGTCGAGTTCCAATGGTGCAGCACCGGGATTATTGATATCCCAGTAATACACATGATTACCATTCTGACGCGATGCCACAAAAACATGTTGTCCGTTAAAACCTGCGCCTCTGTTGTTACCGGCGTTATCAATAATGGCCGGTAAATTACCGGTTGCCTGGCTCTTGTCCATAATGGTAGTTATGGGTTCAAGGCCATCAGTTGCTGAATAGGCAAGATTAGTACCTGCCAGCAGCATCACGAGCATGATGCCTGCGATTCCGAAAAGTTTTGAATTTCTCATAATTCTCATTTTAATTAAAGGTTACTGAATAACTGACTGTACGTGAAACTAATTCTACAATTTAAATTGGCTTTACAAAAACGTCTTGCAATATTATAAATTTTTTCTAAATATACGCTATGGTTTTTAAATATTTTTAATTTACTTATATCATAAACAATTTATTTTATTGATAATGAACACATTAATAAAATAATAATGATTGTTCTTCTTAGGACAGGAACGATCATTTTCTTTGCCAAACCCTCATTGGATATAATCCATCAATATTTCTGCCCACATCCGGTAGGCTTCGGGGCGCAGATGAATGCCATCTGTAGTGAAATATTCTTTAAGCGAACCATCTTTGCCTACAAAATAACTGTACAGGTCAACGAAAAAAAGATTGTGCTGTTTGCAGAGCTTTTCGAGCATTTGGTTAAGTTCCATTAGATAATTCATTCTCAAGTCAATGTTCTGAATCCATTCCGTCATAGTAGCATTTACGGGCAACACACTTTGTATATAAATTTCTGTTGTAGGGCTTTGACTTTTAATCAAATTAATCATTGTGGTGAATCCGGTTTGCAACTGCTCAGGCTTCGAATCGCCAAATAACAGATCATTTATGCCAGCCATGATAAATAACTTTGAGGGTTCAGTGGCAAGAATTCCCGGAAGCCTTTCGGTCATACCTCTGATATTATCACCCCCGATACCCCGGTTTAAGATTTTTATATCCGGAAACAATTCATTCCAGCATCCTTGTTCTGTGATACTGTTACCAAGCATAACAACTGCGCCTTTTATGGGTGGCATAGCTTCGTGCATAGCTCTCCTGCTCTCGTAATACTCTCCCCCAAAAGCAGGCAAATCCCCCTTTTCGTTAACAAACGGCCGTAATATTTCGACCCAGTGCAGATAACCAGGTCCGGTTAAATGCAAGCCATCGTTCGTGTATGCTTTGCTCAACTTTCCACTTTCATCAACAAACCGATGATAAAGGTCAATAAAAGTAACATAGGGTTCGTCGGCCAGGTTTTTCAATCCGGTATTCACTTCCCGTATCTGAGGGTCTTTGTTCTGATGATTCTTAAAATCGCTGAAATCGTTGTTGGTGGGTAAAATACTCTGCACATAGATACGCGTAGATGGTGATTGTCGCCGGATGGTCTCAATAATTTTGCGATAATTTTTAAGAATCATATCAACTGTAAAACCACGTGCCAAATCATTGATTCCCAACAAAATGAAAACTTTTTCAGGTTCCATACCTGTGATCTGGTGCAAGCGGTGTAATACACCATAAGTGTTATCGCCTGAAATACCCCGGTTGATGACCATAGGATCGTCAAACAGTTCTTCCCAGTTTGCTCCGTTAGTAATGCTGTTTCCCAACATTATAATAACTCCCTTTTTTGCAGGAAGATGTTCAAACAATGAGTAACGCTGATCATAAAAGTAGAACCTGTAACTTGTATCAACCTGTGCAGGTAAAGAAAGACTTAACAGGATAATGTACAGAAAGAGGATTGCTTTTTTAGCGCCAACAATGAAATATCTCTTCATGAATACAGGTTTTGTATAATTTAACCCAGTACCACTTCAATGGACAGGATACTTCCAGAAAATTGATTTACGTCAATCCAACCGTCTGAAAAAACAGAACCATTGATTTTTATTTCAATCACACCCCGGTTTACGCCAGCCTTGTTATCAACAACAATATCAAGTGTTTTACCGCGGTATTTCCTGAGAACCCGGAAATTTTTCCATCCGGAAGGGATATTCGGATTTATCCTGATGCCTTTGAGTGAAGTATTTAAACCCAAAATCCAATCCAGTCCGATACGGTACATCCACACAGAAGAACCTGTCAGCCATGAATGCGAAGCCTGCCCTTCGGTTTCGTGCTCCCGGCTGGTAACATATTCCGAAAAAACATAAGGTTCGGTTTCATAGCGATCGATACCCACTTTTTGAGAAGAATTAACCGGTAACATTTTATGGTAAATCCTGTAAGCTTCCTCAACATTACCGTTCATTATTGCTGCAAGTACAAACCAGGCGGAAGCATGGTTAAAAACGGCACCGTTCTCTTTTTTACCTGGAACGCAACGCGATATTAATCCAATGTTGTCCTCCACCTGTCTGTATGCCGGCCAAACAAGCTGCATACCAGTACTATTCTCAAGATGATGCAGGCAATTTTGCAGCGCACTTTGAGCCCGTTCTTTCGGTGCAACTCCTGATATCACAGCCCAGGACTGTGAGTTTAAGAATAATTTTCCCTGCTCCATGATGTTAGAACCAACCACAGCACCATTATCACGAAATGCCCTGACATACCAGTCTCCATCCCAGGCAATCTCGTTGACCAACGTTTTTATCCTGTCATATGCCTTCTGCCAGTGATATTTTACATCCGTGTCAATTTCGTGATCGAGGAGCTCAAAAGTTTTTTGCAAAACATAGCAAAGAAAAAGTGCGCCCCAGATCGTTTCGCCTTTTCCTTTGGGTCCGATATGGTCTAGTGTATCATTCCAATCACCTTTTCTGATCCTGGGCAGTCCACGTTCTGTACAGTCGCTGATAGCAAAGTCGAGGGCACGAACCATATGCTCATACACATTGGCACGACCTTCATCGTAAAAATTAACATCTTCTTCGAGGATACTGAAATCATGTGTTTCGTTAAGATATTCAACAATTCCAAAAGGTAT
The DNA here is from genome assembly GCA_964419945.1 of uncultured Bacteroidales bacterium. GTDB lineage: Bacteria > Bacteroidota > Bacteroidia > Bacteroidales > JAAYJT01 > JAAYJT01. The sequence continues at coordinate 6,141 of CAYQRU010000019.1, forward strand.
CCAGAGTGGGGTGTCAGAATGATGTGTCCGCTCACCTTGATTGGTCAGCCGGAAAAAATTATGAAGTGTTGAACCATCCTTAAACTGATACTGTAAAGCATTGAGAATCCGTTCGCGCACCCGGCGGGGCTCAACGATAACCATACCCAGGATGTCCTGAAACTGATCCCTGATACCTGTTCCAAACAGAAGCCCCCCATGATAATATCCTGAATTACGCGCCATGTCAAATGTTACAGCTGATTGATATTGGTTCCATACATTCAGCATCAGGTTAAAGCTTTCATCCGGAGTATTGACCTTGACATGCGAAAGATAGTGATCCCAGTATGATTTAACTTCATACAGTTTGCTCTCAACATAGTCATTATCCATGAACTGGTTGATTTTCAAACTTTCATAAGGATTATTCTCATCTTTAGCTTCAACACCCATAAAAACTGAAAAAGCTTTCATATCTCCTGCAGCAATTTTGATCTCAGATTGCAATGCTGCCACAGGATCTCCTGCAGTAATTTCTGAATTTCCCATGGTACCTGTTTCAACAGCTACGGGATTGGCTTCAGAACGCCACTTTCCGATGAAGGTATCGAGGCTGCCATCGAATCCGGTAATTGGCAGGTTCATCGTAAAATACACTTTGTATCTCCAGTCAATATTTGGTTGTTCAACACTTGCAGCCTTCTTATTCAACACCCAGTAACGACGTGTTGCCTCGAGTGTCTGGTATGCTTTATTGAAGGTAATTTCCGTAAAATGCTTGTCGTTGGGCTGATTAATGATATCATTGAGAGCGTTTCCCATCATCAGTTCCTGAAAGGCATACACCTGAAGTCGTCTTTCCCTTCCTGAATTATTCCGGATGATCACCTTCCAGATTTCGCAATTATTGTCACGCGGCACAAAATATGTCAGCTCTGCATATATATCTTTATATTCGGTTTTGATAGTTGTATAACCCTGTCCGATTCGTGCTTCATAAGTTGTGTATTTGTGATCGATGGTAGGTGCCCAGCTCAACGACCAGTAATCGCCTGTTTCAATGTCTTTCAGAAAGATATACCGGCCGGGTCTGTCCCATGGAAGACAATTGTAACGCATTCTCGAGATCCGGTTGTCTCTGGGAGTTTCAAGAAATGAGAAACCGCCACCTCCATGCGACACCAGTCCACCGTATTTTTCATTCCAGATATAATTGAACCATGGTCGGGGTGTTTTGGGATTGGTGATAACAAACTCCCGGTAATCATCAGTAAAATAGCCATATTCGTTGCTGATCATATTTGCCTTTCTTTGATGTTTTTAAAATGAAAACTAAAGATTTTTGTTATTAATTTTTGGTCAGGAATAAGCAACCTGTATTTTTTGTTGTGATTCAACGAGTAACTTTTTATTCATTAACATTCATCCTGATCATGAAGCTAAGAATTTTTTTCGGTGGTGCACAGAATTCAAAGAAATAATTTTCAATGATCTGATAAGGTTCTTTAGCAATTTCTTCAAGATTTATTTCCTGCACGGAAAATACCGGTTTTCCAAACTGTACCATTCCTTTCACCTGAGTGTTCGATGGATTAAAAAGTCTGAGCACAAAAACATTGGATTCATTTTCTTCAGGCTTTTTCAATGCACTGAAAATCAGGTTCTCGGGCTTTATCTTCATGAAACTCAGCTCGGTTCCATATTTTCCTCCAAGCTTGCCTGTCTGAATCAAACGTAGCGGGTAGTTAAACTGAAATGCCTGGCAATACACCTCACCCTGCTCCCAGTTCCCGGCATGTGGAAAGAGAGCCATCCGGTAACCTGATCTTCCCAGCATTTGTGATCCTTTTTCATAGGAGTAATCCTGAGGAGCTGCCGGATTGATTTTGTATTCAAACGTCCGGAAAAGTGTGATAGCAAGAGTTCTGTATGTATCGTTCAAAGCTTCATATTCTTTGAGTCCATCAGTCAGGACAGCAATTCCACGACTATTGTCAGAAATGTCAACAAAATGATGCATGGGAAAATCATACATAGGCTGTTCCAGCCAATCAGTTGTATCAGGGCGTTCAAGACTTCGTTTAACCACGTCGAACTGTCCTTCGCCATACGAGTATGCATCTCTTAAACCTGACGGAACCATCAGCCGTAAACGATGACTTTCTGCACGGTTATCAACCTCAATGCTCAACGAAAGGAATTTTTGTCCTTTTTCCAAACCAATGCGCATCTGAATTTTGTTCTCCACAAAATCCGGTGAATTTTGCTTTCGTGTACTCAAATCACGGGGCAGCATCACTTTATGCTCAATCAGTATTTCATTAAATAATTTTCCACTATAGCTTTTACGAACATATGCCAATGTACCTTTTGTACTGATAAAAGGTTCAACCGGATGGTGTACCCAGGCATGACCTGCTTCACCATGGTCTTCAAAAAATGCAATGTTCTCAAAGTAAAAGTTATTTACCTTATCCAGCATGTTTAACGAACCATCAGGATTGACATTAATTCTGAGACATTCATTTTCAAGCACATACTCTTCAGAGGCTATAGGTACAGATACAGGTTCACAGGGAATAATCTGAAAAGCTTTAAAACCAAAAGCCTGAATATTTTTCAAATACAGGTGAACATGATAACGAACCATATCGAAAAACATGGGCCGGTTGATCATTTGCTCAAGTACAGGCTGGTGGTTGAAGCGTTCAATCAGGGATTTTTCGATTTCATTTCCATCGGTATCAATAATCTTAAAATCTCCCTTATCAAGGGTTGTGGGAATATCAATCATAGCTTCCACTACCTCTGATCTGCAATAATTTGTTGCATTCACGGCAACAAGGAAAATCCCGTTCAGGTCATAATTATCAAAGGTACTGGTATTAAGCATACTTACCAGAAACTTCAGAGAACGCTCAAATACACCTTTTGAAATTTCAACCGCGTGTTTATATCGAATCATCATGTCTTCATGAATACGATCAAGAGAGCAACCTCCAATGGAATCATGTGCTGAATTCTGGGCTACCAGTTCCCAGGCCGTTTCTGTGTATTGGTCATGAATATCTCGGCCGTACATGGCAGAAAAGATATTGAAAGGTTCGGCATAATACTGTAGCCAGCGCTCGGCATCGAAATTGGCCTGCTTCAGATACATGCGGGCCGAAGTAGTATATCCGAAGAGGTTTCCGCAGCGGTTGTTGTTCTGAGCACTACGGCGTTCCCCATATACTTTTACCAGGTTCTGAGTGTCAACTTCCCCTGCAATAGCATCAGCATATTCCTCAAGGGTTGAGTGCCTAACCTGAATATGCGGCATTTTCCTGCGTATATCCCTGATAATATCGAGAGTCTGCCGGTTTGGCCCTGAGGAGTCGTGGCCTTCCATCCAGATTTTATGACGGGTTGTAAAGTCGTTGGCCTGATCCTGAATGATCTTATTTACCTGAGGTTCAATGTTTTGAGGATAAAAATCTGTATGTGGAGAAATAATAAAATAATCTTCCTGATATTGCTGCCCGTCGGCAAAATGAAATGGGGTACCTGGTTTATTCCAATTATACTCCACATCATAGAAACCCTCATTGTGAATCACCGGACGATAAATATAGAAATAGAAGTTGTAGCGAGGCATCGTGCTGAAACGCGAGGAAACCATTTGTGTTCCATCGGCGCCTTCCCAGAGAAATTCAGCTCTGGGGCTATCCAGGGAGTTAATACCACGGTAAAACATGATCAGGTTGATATTGAACTCTTTATATAGTTGTGGTAATTGGGAAATTTGCCCCCAGGAGAATGGTGAGTATCCAATCTTTGAAACACCGCCATATTTTTTACTAATTCTGTGACCAATTAAAAGGTTGCGGATCAGGTTTTCTCCTCCTACCTGGAATTCCTCAGGCAGAATGTACCAGGGGCCATGCAGGAGTCGGTTTTCCCTGGTGAGCTTAATAATACGTGCTGCATTCTGCGGTTTAATTTCAAGATAATCCTTTAATACTATGCTTTGGCTGTCAAGGTGAAAAGCCCTGTATTCAGGTTCAGATTCAAGGATTTCAAGCACAGCATCAATCATATCAACCAACATCTGACGGTTGCGTTGAAAAGGAAATCGCCACTCTCTGTCCCAGTGCGTATTTGAAATTATATGGAAAACGGAATTTTGGTTATTCATCATTTTAATCAGTATTTGGTTAATCAGTCATTCAGGATGGTACTTTCACATATTTTTCATGAACAAGCCATATTCTGTAAGCGCTTCCGGGATACCTCCCTTCAATACGAATGATGCTGCGCCAAGATCGTGAGAAAGCGTTTGCATAAAAGGTACTGCAATGCAACACCCAATTCCTGCTGCCCGTATCGCAATCGTTCCGCTCTCACTGTCCTCAAAGCCGATCACTTTATCAAAATCCCCGGGCATCACTCCAGCCTTATGCAAGGCAATACTATAAAGATCACGGTGTGGTTTCAATCTGATCTCACTTGAATCAGAAGCCGTTACAAAAGCATCGTACACGTCGTGGTAATTCTGAACCCGGGTCAGTATATATTCCTTTCTTCCTTTGCTCAGGTTACTACGGCTAATGATTTCGCTTATTACACTGAGTACTTCCCTGATCACAATATCAGCTTCATAAAATATGGAAGATGTAACAAGTCCTAATTTAACCGGATGTTTTTCGAATAAGACACCATATTCTGTCAATTTCTGCTTAAATTCCTGACGTTTAATATGATCTGGCACCAGACCAGTGCTTTTTTGATAATCATTTGCCAGGATATCGGCCATTACTCCAGCTTCATTGCCCAACCAACCCTTGAGTAGTGGTATGAGAACAGGAATGCCGGGCATAGGTGAAATCAGGTGTTCACCAGAGGCATGTTCTCCGAAAACCATTTTCCTGACGTGGGAGGTTTTACCTTCTTTTAACAAGGCCAGAATGCGGTGATAATTTTCATAATATATATCTATCCCCAGACTGACGAGAGTTGTGAAAGAAGAAATTTGTATTTTACCTTCGCAGAATTGAATCAATTCAGTGGCAGATTTCTCCATCAGACCATGCAAAACCTCTGTTAATCCAAGCTTTTTAAGGTTTTGCACCACTTCCTTCTTACGCTGCTCATCTTTACCATGTTGGATTGTCCAGTTGGCAGCCACCAAAAATTCTTCTGCCACTTTAGCCGGAATGAGCAATTCATTATACTTATTCAGCAAATACTCAACATGTTTGGTTGTACTGTTACCAATAATATAAGGAAGATCTGCTTTATGGTCCACACCCACCCACTGATCGTTGCTGAGCTTTCCGCTCATTCGCCTTACCATCATTTCGAGAGAATGAATGCACAAAACTTCTGTTGTTGTGGTAGTTCCGTCCATATCCATCAGTACGGCCATGATTTCGTTGACCTTTGTAATGCGGTTTGCCAAGGGATAATATTCGAGTGGAGGATATATATACGAAGGATTTTTTATTTCGGCAAATTCTCCGTTATGTGATTGGATCGTTGAAAGAACTTTGTTTACTTCTGTTATCATTCAGTAATATTTTTACTACGGAAATAGAGGTGTAAATTTGAAAATTCTATGTTATAATCTGTCAGTCAGGTATTATGATGATAAGAAATGTTCATTTTGCTGTCGAATCTGCACCTGGTATTTATAACCACTAAAACTGTTTTTATTTATTTTCAGTTGCCTGGTGTTTCAAACAATTCTCTTCCGGCCTGCAGCAATAGCCGAACCTCATTATCTGACCGGCCTTCAGCATAAATCCTTACCATCGGTTCAGTTTCAGAAATCCTTAACAAGAGCCACCGGGGATTTCCTTTAAGCCTGAATTTCAGCCCGTTGATAACCCCTCTGCTATTGAAGTACACCTGGTTTTGCAAAATGTCAAATCCTGCAAGTTTCCCGGGTGGATTTTTGGATAACCAATTCAAAATCGTAAACCTTCCTTCGTGATGATTGATGACATCAATCCGGCTGTAATGAATTTCACCGATTTCAATTCGTTTTTGTTTCATAAAAGATTTCAGGCTGCTGGTACCTGCACAGGCCATCATTTCCATAAAAATAAAGGCTGAAAAAATTCCATCGCGTTCCGGCAGATGTTCTTTAAATCCAAATCCACCAGATTCTTCAGCACCAAAAGCCGCATTCATGTTTACCATGGCTTCTGCAACATATTTAAAACCTACCTGTACATCAATGATTTTAAAAGAATCCAAACCTGGTAAATCCATCAACTTATCGGTTACTGATGCTGTTTTTACTATCGGGCCGTCAATTTTTCTGATTTGCCTGTAATACTGGGCAAGGTATAAAATAGTTTCCTGTATGTTCATAAAGTTCCCATCTTCATCCATTACACCAAGACGGTCGGCATCGCCATCGGTGGCAAAACCAACAGAATATTTTCCCTGACGCAGGTACTGTGATAGTGGCAGCAGGTTTTTTGCAACAGGCTCAGCAAGTCGTCCTGAAAAAGAAGGATCAGGCTTTCCGAAAATGGTGGTTGCACGGATTTGATGTTTTGTCAGTAATTTCTCCAGAACTGTTCCGCCAGCCCCTGACATTGAATCAATTAAAACAGATATTTCGGCGGATTGGATTTTCTTAAAATCAATCAACTTTTCAAGATGTTGAATATAGAGAGGCATGAAATCCATTTCAATGATGCCTGTTGCGGATGATTGAACCTGGCTTTGATCAATCAGCTTCTCAACCGTGGCGGTTTCATCGGTAAAAAACGGACTTCCTTTTCCTGATTTAAATTTAATACCATTGTACTGATGCGGATTGTGTGAGGCGGTGATCATCACCCCGGCATCGCAATGATGATTTACGGTAATGAATGAAACAACAGGTGTTGGGACAATGCTGCTGGATAAAAGTACTTCAATCGAATTGCCATCCAATACTTCAGCAAACAAACGGGCAAACAGGGCAGAATTGCGGCGACCATCAAAGCCGATTGCAACACGGTTTCTCTTTCCTCTTTCTTGTATAAACAAGGCGAAAGCCTGTGCTACACGCTGCACATTAACCGGATTAAGCTCTTCATCGAGCAATCCTCTCCATCCATCGGTTCCAAAAATGATTCTATTCAATTCCAGGTGTGCTTAATTTTTCATATTCAGGCCTCAAATGGCCATATTCTTTACATGCTCCAGGCAAGTGAAATGGTGTTATAATTCCTAAAAACCTGATTATCATTTGAAATCAGAGGGTTGATTAATCCAGATTTTCCAACAATTGCTCCCTGATTTTGCTATAAGGAACTTCATCGAGGCCAAGATTCATTTTTACCGCCAGTGCTGCGGCTGCGCCGCAAGCTTCACCGGTTGCAGATGCAGTAGGCTGTATGCGCAAAGCTGCATGACCTTCACGTGTTGCGCCAATACAACGACCTGCAACCATGAGATTCTCAGCATCTTTTACCCTGAGGCTACGAAAAGGAATTTCGTACCATAAACCTTCTTCAAGTTCATCCATCCGGCTTTTTTCCTCTTTCTGTCCGTGAATGTCAACACCATAACAACCGCGAGCTATTGCATCATGGAATCTGGCAGCTTTCAGAATGTCATTTCCGGTCACCATATACCTTGCAACAGCACGGCGGGTTTCTCTCACACCCACCTGGACGGCTGTATCCACCAACCAGGCATTTTCAAAACCGGGTACGTCAGTATTAAGAAAATCAACAATTTGCGCAACCTGTTTATGTCCGGCTTTTTCAGCCTGCGTCAATGCACTGGAAGTAGAAGGATCTATACCAAGAATATTGGTAGTGTTGAATGAACCTTCGCCAGTAACTGGAAGCGTTGTAAAGAAAATATACTCGACATCCAGAGGAAAACGGCCTTCCTGTTGTGCCTTCTTAATCAATCCTTTGTAACCAGCAATTGAAATAATGCGGGTAAAATCAAACCTGAAATCCATCCATCCCAAAAATTCCTGTTTATGCTGCCGACTGTACTCAGCTGTTTTTTGCACGTCAATGCCTCCCATGCGAAAAAATAATGTGAGTGCCTGCAGTTTTCCGGTGATTTCATCGCCTTTCAGCCAGGAAAAATCACCCAATACAACCAGTTGAGCATCGCCGGTAGTATCAATAAACTGACTTGCCTTCAGGTTCGAAATACCAAGGGGTGTAGCTATATCCAATGAGATGATTTTACCGTTTTCAACATTTACTTTGACCACATCGGTGTTGTAACTTACATCAACATGGCTGTCGTGCAAAAGCAGATTGGCTGTCGAACGAAATGCCCAGGAGTAAAATCCGTTATCTATCATACCTCCCATATCTCTTAAGCCATTTTCAATTCTTTTGTAGATGCCTTTCACTAAGTTTTTTCCGCCGGTTACTGATTTCATAAATGGTGATACCATTCCTGCCGACGACATACCACCGGCAAAAGGATAGTGTTCGATAAGCAATACCGAACAACCGAGACTACCTGCCTTCACAGCAGCCGAAATGCCTGCAATGCCGGCACCTGCCACTACCACATCATAATTATTTTTTAATCGCATCAGTGAACCATTTTGTTATTGTTTGCGGCCTCGTAATGGCAGTACCAACAACTACTGCCCATGCACCAATTTTGATTGCTTCCTGTGCCTGACCCGGGTTGCTGAATCGCCCCTCAGCGATTACCGGTAGCTGATCATCAAAATGCCTGACAAGTTTAGCAAGCAGCCGAAAATCAGGATCTGATTTATTCCCTGCAGTTTCGGGGGTGTAACCGCTTAATGTTGTTGACAGACAGTCGGCTCCGGCAGCAGCACAGGCCAGACCTTCTTCGAAAGTGGCAATATCAGCCATGACCGCCACCTGAAATTTACTTTTCATATATCTGATAAACTCCGGGCCGGTCAAACCCTGGCGCAACCTGAAAGTTCCGTCAATAGCAACTATATGGGTACCTGTCCGAACCAGGTCTCTCACTGCTTTTTCACTTCCCGTTATTCTTACTGAGCCATCTTCAAATTTTGATTTTACCAGGCCAATCACCGGCAATGGTACTTTCCTGATAATGGCTTTGATCTTCTCTACACCTTCGCTTCTTATGGAAACGGCACCACCCATCCAGGCACAAATTGCAAATTTGGCCATATCTTCAGGATTATTAAAAGGCGATTCTCCTTCAGCCTGGCAGGAAACAATGAGTCCGCTTTTAATTTTATTCAGAACCTCGTTCATGGTCAATCAGTGTGTCCGTTTAATCAAATCATAATTTACTCTATCACCGGGAATACTGGTATAATGCTTACCCGGCTTCCATATTTCAACCATGCTTCCTTTATGAGCAGATCAAGCTCACGGTTGAATGTAAGTTCGATGTCTTCAGCAGGCACATTTCTGATAGTCATTGATACATATTCCCCTACCGGAGTCTCAATTTTTCTTTTAATCTGAAATCCTGGTAAAGAGGAAGGAAGTGGTTTTGTAAAAAAGGCATTAATGGTCATTGACCTCTTTCTTCCCGGATTCATCAAACTATCAGGCATGCGATCATCCGGTATACCATCAATCTGTTGCGTTTTTAAGATTATTGTTCCTTCTCTGCCAAAGAATTCTAGCGTTATTGGTATGCCCTGAATTACATGCAATGGGACCACATGAAACAGTATATCAATTCCATTTTGGTCAATAAGTTGCCAGCATGCACGTTTTACCGCTTCGGGGTGTATTAACAGCCAGGGCCGATTACGGTATAATATTCCAAATTTCATTTTTTCAATCATGGCAAGCAGTTGCTCCAACACCCCGTTGTCCCTGAAATAGGATTCGCTATACAAGGAAGCCAGCGATTCAGTGGCTTTACCCCCGGGAAAACCATACTTGCCTGCCAGCAAAATATTTTTGCCATCATTTTTCAGTTGAATAGCTTTTTTTATTCCTTCAGGCGAAGGACCCCATATGATATAGTCATATATGCTGTTCATCATGTTATCTTTTTCTTACTGCCATAACAATTGCCTGTTCAGTCTGGTCCAAATCCTTCAGGTCGTATTCAACCAATGACAAAATTTGTGAAAGCTCAATCAAACCTGACATATCAACGATTTTTCCCGAAACCACGACATATAAATCAGGCATCAACTCTCCCCCGTCGCCATACGAGCGCAATTCCTCTATCAATTCCGAAATATGACTTTTCACCTGTTCAACTTTACAATTCCTTATCACCACGTTATCGAACCTTCTTTTTATGGTACCATCTTTTGTTATCACCACAACAGGTTGCCGTGTTTCCTTCATTAAACCGAAGAAGTGATTAACAGTTTTGGAATACCCAATCACAGCCAGCAAATTGGTTACACCGAAAGTTTGCATATGGTTTCCGGAAACTTTCAACGCTTGTGCGGCGATATTTTGCAAATCTGTGCTGTCAAGATTTTTTGAACTGTCCCGCAATGTCAGATCGCTGGAACCTGTTGCAACAGCGATTACTTTTTTATTGGCGTTGTCAATTTCGATCTGTACTTCCACTGTCTCAGGTTTTGCACCCATTGAAATCACTGATTCAGAAGCCTGCTGGCGGATTTTGATTATTTCACTTTCAGTAGGATTGATGATGCTTTTTTCTACTGTATCACGAATCATTCCCATTGCAGCACCAATGGCTGATATTACTTCAGCATCCAGCGCAATTTCATGTTTCATTTTCATGTACCTGGCTGCATGAGGAACGATTGCACTCGCACCACCGCCACCACCAAAAAGCACCACAAAATCCCGGTCCAGTTTATACTCGCGAAGTAAGGACTTAATGATCTTTTCCACTTTACGGGAAGTATTTTCAAGGATACTTTCGGCCAGATCATTTGACGTCATGTTCAATCTTACTGCCACATTTTCAATGGCGCTTTTCACTGCCTTCATATTGGCAACTCCATGCCCTGTTTCCTTCACCAAACCTAGATAATAAGATGCCGCGCTGGGTGTAATGGTAAAATTTCCATCTGCCCTTCTGATTTTAAGGTAATCGGCAGGATCTCCTTTTTTGGGGCAGATGGTTTCAATTTCGATGTCAGAGAAATCATCATTTGCTGAATAGGCAGAGTAAGACAAATTGGCTATATGGGCACTGCGTGGTCCTACATCCACCACTTTATTATTGCTGATACGCGGAATGGATCCGCCAGCCACGCCAATGGTTCGCACGTCAATGGTCTTTACACTCAGGCGGTTATTCCCTATCTGGGCAGTCTTTACCTGGGGCATTCCATTCTTAATCACGGAAATATCGGTAGATGTTCCTCCCACTTCTATGAAAATACCATCAGAAATGCGGGCATACATTAGTGCGGCTGCCACGCCTGCGGCCGGTCCTGACAACATGGTTAATATAGGGCGTTTACGCATTTCAGTTATGTCCATGATACCACCGTCGGAACGCATCACCATAAGTGGCGCTTTAACCCCGCTTTCACGAACCGCTTTTTCTGTGAGATTGGCTGTTTCGATCATTTTCGGCATCATACTGGCATTCACAATTGCGGTTCTAGTCCGCACTTTGATACCGTATAATTGTGAAAGATCGCAGGCTGAAGTTGCCATAAATCCCATGGATTCAGCTACTTCAGTGACAAGTTTTTCATGCTGATGATCATCGGGTCCAAAAGCTTCGCTGGCAACAAAAACCTTTGCACCCTGATGGTGCAGGGCGTTGATAATCTCTTCGATGTGTTCACGCCTAAGTTCTTTTAATAAGTTAAAGTAATGAAAATATACCGGAAGCAATTTCCCGGGAGCCAGGTAAATATCATCAAGAAATGCCTGCCGGCGGGCAATGGCCCCCTCAATTCCTTTGCCCATGGCAATGATACCTACCGGTGCCACATCACCCTCAAGTAAAGCGTTGGTTGCCTGAGTGGTGGAATGGGCAATCAGAATAATCTCATCTGGAGAAATACAGGCCTGCCTTATCAGGGTCAACATGGAGTTGACAACACCTTCAGCAACTCCCTGTCTTGCATCATGGGTAGTAGGAACGCATGATTTCCCGACAATCGAGTAGTCACTCACATTTACAGCTACGGCATGGGTGAATGTGCCGCCAACATCAATTCCAATTTTTATCTTTCTCATTTTTCCTGCAATTAAAAGTACATGAAAGCCGCTGCAATCAGCCCAAATAGTGCAAAAACCCAGGCATAGGGAATTGTGTTATACAGTATCTTCTGAACATCTATTTTCATTTCGTTAGCAATCCAGACGTTCTGAAGGTTGGTAGGGTCGCTGATGCCCTGAAGCTGACCTACAGACCATAACATACCGAGGATGGCACCTGAAGGCATACCTGCTGCCATCATTGCCGATGCAATGCCAAAACCCATACCCCAGACATTTAAAGGCCCCCGGTATAAGGCAAGCGGGGCCAGAATGGTAAAAATGACTATATACATCAGCCCCGACTTTGGTATGATCTGGCTCACCAAAGGAATCATCAGATCACGAACAGGCCAGGTTTCAGAACCATACGTTTTTATCAGGTAATCCGCCGAAATATTAGATGGACCCAGGACTGAAACCAACAACCATCCGATTCCGAACATGAGGATTACAGCAGGCAAAACAATGGCAGCTCCTTCTATAAGCGATTTAATCAGAACGCTGATGTTATCCCTTTTGTAAGTAATCATATAGGCATAACCAATTCCCAGAATGAATGCTGAAAGAAAGTTGATCTTAAAAAAAAGAATGAGTATGAGCGGAATGATGGGAGTAAAAATCGCACTCCAGTGTAAGGGATGTTTACTGAGATTGCGGTGTTTGAATGCCCGGTAAGCAGCATTAACAAATAATGCCAACATTGCAAGCAGTAAAATATGATATATCACCCTGCCAATAAAAACAAGGGTTTCATGAAAGCCGGAAAGTCTGTCGAGTTGATTATACAAATAAACGCCACCATATATAAGTAATGCAAAAAAGGCAATAGTACCCACATTTTTTGCTATACTTTTAAACGACAAACTGAAGCCATCCCTGTAGAGCTGAATGATGATGTAGGTGAGCGATCCGGTAAACACAATTCCAAACATAACGAGGATGAAACTCACCACCTGCTGTTGTGTGAGGCCTAACGAATTCATGTACAACGACCAGTTACCTACATTGAACATTCCACCGATGTTCACACCCATCAACATGATTACCGCCGCTGTCAGCCGGCTTATTCCAACCGAGGTGAGGATTGGCAGCACAATAGCACCCACCATAATCATTGCACCTAATCCGCCAAGTGTTGTAAATAACATGATGATGAAAAGGAACATCACAAAAGCAATTACAAGGGGATTGTCACCTGAAAGCTCAGCACCTTTCTTAATGAAACCTTCTGCAATACCTGTTTTCTGCATCATGATGCTGAGAACCCCACCAAACATCGAAATTACAATGGGTTCAGAAAGCTTAAGGGATCCTTCACCAATTATGTAGTGAAAAATGTCGTTCGGTTTAATGCCTGCTATCAGCGAAATGAGTATGGCGAGTACCGGCATGGCCAATAATGCCGGCCAGATACGTTTCGACATCAATGCTGTGATAAGGATGAAAATGATCAGCAAGGCAAAGGCCTGCAATGTTTCCATAAGATTATTTCAATTGGTTAGATAGATGATGATTGATCGTTTAAGTTTAAAAGTACTTTTCTATTAAAAAATCCCGAATCACAGCCGTCATTTTTTGAAGACTTCATTATTGTTTTACTTTCCATATTTTTCTTTCAATATTGCATCGTACTTATCCAATCCTTCATAAAAAAAGAATACTTCACCACCAAATCCATGACGACGGTTCTCTTCAATCATATATGTAAAAAACTCCTGCGATGGCTGATGGTCGCCCACCCTGATGAGCATTCCGGGATACATCAGGTGATGTTTTTCAGGTATTACATAATTGGCTGTAACCTCCAATGCACGCGCATAAGAAGCTGAGTCTTTCCTGTAAATTTGTGGTACCAGCAGATCTACATAGCCAAAATGAATCCATGTAGGCCAATCCTGCAGATATTCTTCTTTCGACCAGGAGAAGATGCTTGGGGACATTGACACAATGCAGTCTGGTTTCTCTGCCTTTACTTCTCTGTAAATTCTCTCCATGTATTTATTCAGAACCTCTGAGCGCCACTGCACCCAATTAAAATCTTTATGGTAAGCTGGTGGTGCCTGGCCAAAATTATCCCTTTTGTAGGCTTCAATAATTTCAGGATTATACCCTCCCTCACTTGGCATTGCAGGTAAGCGGTCATCGCCCTGGATACCATCAACATTATAATTTTTCACTACTTCCATGATCAGCGAAAGCATAAAGTCCTGCACTTCATTATCTAGTGCATTCATCCATTCAAAACCATTTTTGACAGTCAAATTGCCCTCTGCATCGAGAGAAGCCCAATGTGGCTTTAACTTCAATAATATTCCACCATTCTCCTGATAAGAAGATGAAAAACCAAACTCGAACCATGCAATCACCTTTATGCCATAATGATGCGCTTCGTCAATGACCTCCTGCAATGGATCACGACCGGTATTTTTTGGGTCAAGCTCCGGATCAATCCCGACACCAGTAAAATCCTTCATGACTGTCGAACGGTACATGGTCACAGCCTTGTTCCAGGTAACAACAAAAATGGTGTTCAAACCCAACTCATGACATTTTTTTACAGCTTGTTTCACATTATCATGCGAATACAGAGCATCGCTTGCTACATTGGTAAGCCACACTCCCCTAACCGGCTCTTCATAACCTAAAACATATTTTCTTGCCTCCGGTTCCACTTTCAGCGGCTGACAAGATACCAACGATGCTAACGCAATGATAATCAATAATTTTTTCATATTTCGGATTTACAATTTCGGTTGAATGGGGATGCAATCCCTTGAATTGACTTATACCTCATGTTTTCCAAAAATATTTTTTCTGAACACTAATTACGGTAAGTACTACCATTAAAGCAGTCAGAATCATTCCCCTTAAAAAACCGGCCCAGGCAAATTGTGTATGCCACTGATCCATCCAGGGTATGATCTGAACAAAATAAAATACCGGAATAATACAATAAGCGACAGCTATATAACCCAGCATTGGATTCATTCCGGTAAGACCTATAAAACCAGAGATTTTCCCGGGCTGGAAAACAGGTATCAATATTTTAAGCATCAATATCAGTAAACCTGCCAGTCCTGAAGTAGTAAAAAAGTAGCTGTAGGTAGCATGATCCTTTTTTATTCCACCTTCCCATGCTTCAAATACCAACCCGAGTACCAGCCAGAAAATACTCCAGTAAAGAATTTGCCTTGTCCTGCTTAGATGCCGGAATTTTCCATTTTGTGCCAGCCAGAATAGCAGGAAAATACTTGCAATATTCATACTCCAGACAAAATTGATATGGCGGCCAAACAAACCCCAGAGATTCAAAACAATGTTCAGAATTATCAACACGGAAATATAGACAAAAACACGTTCGCCAGGATTTTTCCCGATGGAAACTTTTTCTCTGATCCCGGCATAAACCAGGTCTCCTGCTATGGTTCCCGGGATTAAAATCAAGAGGTACTTCAGAAATTCAGGATTATAAAAAACCGTCCTTGTCAGGTCAATGCCCTTTGATAGCAAAGCATCACTGATCGCCGGAAATGATACTGCTATCCATTTAAGCAAAGTGAAATTCCAGATAAAATTATTCCATGAACCATCAATGGAATGGGTAAGCCTAAAAGCAAAGAACAACGCCAGAATGCCTACACGCATGTAAAGGTTCTCGCGTGTAAAAATCCAGATCAAGCAACCAAATAAGGCCATGTTGGACAGAACAAGTATAATGATATCGTTGCTGTGGATTGAAAAAGGTAAGGCAAGTGCCTGTGTTCGCACAAAAAGCAGGATTATCAAAACTATATAGCCAGCCATGTTAAGACTGGTTTCATACCGTTTTAAGTGGGGAAATTTTGAGAAAGCAAGAAAGAATCCGGCAAAAGCAGTCATTCCTAATAAATACCTGAGCCAACCTAATTCCTGGGGATAATGGAATGGCGATAAATGCCCGAGCATTACAGCAAAGAAAAAAAGTTTAAAAGATCGAAATAGTATTTTAGCTATGATTATTTTCTTTTGTATTTCATTTTCAATCAATTTATTAAGCGAAAATGGGATGGCCATACCCATGGCAAAAAGAAAGAGCGGAAAAACAAGATCCACCCAGGTTATTCCTGGCAGATTAGGATTAAAAATAAAATCAGGGGGTGGAATCTGAGCGTGAAACAGCCAGGCCGGTAAGTCAGGATTCCTGGAAATGGTGCCCGAAAGCACCATTCCAAGAATCGCCATTCCTCTCATAACGTCTATGCTGGTTTCACGCTTCGTCATATTCAGGAAAACATAAACATGCTAAAAAGCTGGAAATAATGCAGGCCCGGCATACATCGCCTTAATCACTTTTCTGATCCTTGCATCTTTCAAAGGTACATCGTAAAAAAATGACTCGCCCGTGATTCCGACACTGCGGTTATAATTCATTTGCTGATAAATCAGGTTAGGATCAGTCAATCCGGCAGAACCGTATAGTATCAGGCCCGGTGCAAGCCTGAGTTTATTACCATCACCATGAGAGGTGAAATAACTTAGTACTTCATTGATAGTACTCTGATAACCCGTAATCGTGTACCGATAGCACTGAACAGAAAGAATTTCCACTGCTCCTGCATCGAGCCATACCGGCCATTCCTGCATCAGGTTGGTAAACGACCAGGGATATGGATTAGGCGAATTGGTAACGAGAACGCCAGGCTTTGCAGCTTTAACGGTATTGTACAAATCCACTCCAAACTGGTTAAGGATATTTACCCTCCAGCGAACCCACTGCGAGTTGCTGAAATCGTTGGGAGGGGAAGCCCCACCGTGTTCACTTTTGTAGCGGTTTACAGTGTATGTGTCGTAGCCTGAATTGGCGGGCATGGCGGGCATGCGGTCGTCGCCCTGAACGCCATCAATATTGTAATTATTGACGGCCTCCATAACAAGGTCAAGCAAAAACTGCTGAACTTCAGGATTATAGGCATTGTAATAGTAATCGCTGTTGTTGTAGTTCGAAGGTTGACCCTGGTTGTTGATTCCAACCCAGTCAGGATGTACTGCAAGAATTTTGTCGTTGGATGGTGTGGGTGCGCCACCCCAGCGCGCCATGAACCCGTATTCGTACCAGAGAATGACTTTCAGACCTTCAGCATGAGCCACCTCGATGAGATCAGTCAGTGGGTCACCGCTAATGCCGGTATAGCCTGGGGTAAACATCCCATCGCGGGCACCGGTGTAGGTTGAATTGGCTGCCAACACCTGGCTTGGGTAGAGTGTGCGGGTTTTGGCCCAGGCACAAACATACAATGTGTTAAAATTCAATTCTTTGGCTAAAGCAACTCCTTCCTGGATCTGCTCATACGATGTCATAAAAGTTGTGTGTGTGGCATCAGGAATCCAAAATGCACGAACGCCGGTTTCCTGTGGCAATACTGTTGTGTTGAGTTGGTAAGATTTCTGATTCCCGTTTTCTGCCGTAACGGTGATCAAAAGTGGATCTGTCAGGTTAACAATGCTTCCTGAAGCAGGAACAACACTGGCATATTCAGATACGCTCAATTCGATCAGTACACTATTGAGACTGGTGCCAAAAGGTACCTCAAGCGAAATATTGTTTCCGGATATGATTCCTTGCCTGAGCAGGTCAGGAAAGTTTACCGATAGTAGCTCGTTCTTATCGCTTGCGCTGTATCCTACTGTAACCATGTATTTTACAGTTTCCAAATCCTTTTTAAGTGTAAATTCAAGCGGATTGCTGAAATCATAGGCATAACCTGAAGGAGGAGTCAAAGTAGCTCCCTGGGTAAACTCAACAGTGATGGCCTGATTTTTAATATTGGCAGTTCGCGGGATTAATGCATTTATTTTAAGCTGATTGTGATCAATGGTAGCTTCTACAACCGGATTCAATGCATGAAATTTAAACGACACGATTTTGAGAGTATCTTTGCCATTGACGGGAGGATCGGGTTTATCCTTCTTACAGCTTGAACCAAGCGCTAATCCGAGAATGGAAAAAAGGATCAGGAAGTAAAAGATTCTTTTCATGGATGTTTTTTAAGGGATTTTGCAGTGCTGTGAAAATTCCGGAGGGAAAAATTTTCCCTCCGGATCAGCGATTATACTTAGTTGGAAAACTCGTGAACAACAAAGCCATTATTTAATCCGAAGCTCATTGCTCTGGGTTTACCTGCTGAGCTAAATCCAATACCATGAGTAGCCCCTACCCATGTTGCTGCTGCTGCACCAAAATTATGGCGGAATACCCGTTTTTGAGCAATGTTGATATTATTGAGATTCTGGAGCTTTTGCAACAGCGTACCGCCTTCAGTGATATTGATAATGTCATAAAATACGCCTTTATCCTCTCCTGTTGATCCTTCCCATTCGCGGTTCACAACATACGACAGATAAAGCCCGCCATTGTATTCAAAGATTCTTGGGTCGTAGCTGCGCGACTGAACCATGGGCTCGGATGTTTCATAAAGGATAGTTCCATTATAGTCCATAACGGCAACCCCCATCTCAGCCCCGGTAACAAGCAGTTTATCATTTTCATTTGGAATGGTATTGACACGCCCATACTGACCCATTCTCAGACCAACCAGGGGCGTAATCGGCATAATGGTCGGAGCTGGTGGAACACCACTATTGAAGTTCCACACGTAGAATTCGCTTGCATTGTTTGGCCAGGCAAAGTTTGAAGCGAAAATATAACCATTGGCAGGAGGATTGCCGATGATTGAAATTGCATCACCCAGGCGAATATTGGCATCTGGAACGGTGTATTCAAGAATAACTTCAGGTGTTGTATCATCTTTACCTTCCCATTTGTAAATTTTAAATACCTGCGATGCATTCATTACCATATTCGAGACATAAATATTATTACTAACTACCCTTACATCTGATACTAACCAGCTACCACCACTTACAACCGTACCCAAACTTAAGGTTCCGGGATCTGCGGATGAATTTTCAGCATCCCACACATATACAAAGTTGCCATCTTTACGTGAAGCAACATAAACGTAGCGTCCGTCAAATGCTACTCCGCGTGTGTTTTCATTGTTGATTATTGAAGGCACCAAACCTGATTTTCCACTCTTATCAAGCAATTTATCTGTTTTGGTTGGATCAAAACCTGCTGCAGTAATATTGCCGGTAACACTATATACAGTGTTTGATCCTGCATACGCAACAGTAATGGTTTGAGCGGCAGATACATCAAGAGTGTCACCACTGCCTGAGGTAGTGTAAGTGCTTCCAGCCGGCAGTAAACTGATTTCACTAATCACTGCTTTGGTGCTTTGAAGGTTGTTCAGGGTGACAGTGATCTTTTTATCAGATTGGCTAATGGTTGTTTCATAAAGTTCTCCGGAGGAATAAGATTTGAATTTTATGGATGTGATGACTCCGGTGGTTGGGGCAGCCAATTCCACTGTGACCTGGTAAGTATTGGTCTTATCTCCATTTGTAACCACAAACGTTCGTGGCGTGGTGAAATCCAGTGCTGTTCCGGAAGCAGGCACAACAGCAGCCCCGGTTGAAAGTTTAATATCTGTAACAAGAGACGTTACATTAGTCTCATAAGGCACTGTAACCAATATATTGAAGGCGGTAATCACACCCACTATCCGTATATTACCACTGGCACCAGCATTTGTGATGGCAAATTCAGTGATGAGTGCTTCTTTTTCAGGTTCAGGATCATCCTTATCGCAGGAGTTAAAAACAAGTCCAACGAGCATAAGCATCGTCAGAGCCATTAAGTGTAATAAGCGCATCTTTTTCATGTCTTTTTTGATTTTAATTAATAACTAATTGATAACTATACTAATAAGCTGAATTGGTTTCATATTATTTTTAATTGTTCACATCCCACCACATACGTGTATATTGGCTATCTCCTCCCATACGGTCCACAGCTTTCTGGTAGTTCTCAGAATTTGATTGTTGTTCTGCATCGGGATATGGTTTGCGACGAGGCATTTCGCTGTTTCCAGGAAAGGTGTAAACCGGCGGGTTCATCTGGGGAAATCCGGTCTGTCTGACCACTGACCAGGCTTCATGGCCATTCGGGTAAAGTGCAATCCATCGCTGCGTGTATATTTGTTCCAGAGCCTTTGCCGGATCATACTTGGCAGGTCCATCCAGATAGGCATTAATGGCTCCGGCATCGGTGATGCCAAATTGATTCATAGAAGCGGTTATACCTTCATTATAGTAAGCTTCGGCACTTCCGCTTATAAAACCTTTCCAGGAAGCTTCGGCTTTCAGAAAGCACGATTCCGCCCACGTAAGCAAGTAGTGGGGTGTTTCTGGCTGAATAAAGAACTGGCCGATGTTACAGTAATTGGGTTTGAAATTCGAGTCACGCTGCTCGCTGAGCAGTGAATGTGGCTGGCCGTTGGGCAGCCCTGCGTAAAGCCCCGACACATTGGGTTCGGCATATATCTGCAGGCGTGGATCGTTGTTGGCAACCAGAATGTCGTACATGGTTTTGCTTAAACGCACCTCGTGCCATCCGTAAACATAGGTTAGAGGATTCTTAACGTGATACGTTGGTCCGGTCGGATCAGGAATAATTTGAGCATTGTGCTGGAGTCCACTCATGGTTTCCGTCAGGTTAATCTTTTGCAGGTACGGCAGAATCATAGAGTTAAATTCATCTGTTTCAGATGCTCTGAGAGCCAGTCGCATGGTCATGGCATTGGCAAAACGGATCCACTTATCCAAATCTCCCTGGAAAAGTACATCGGCTTGTCCATAAGTTTGATAACCAAAGTTTTGAAACTGTTTGATCATGGTAACCGATTCATCCAATTCCTTCAGAAGATCAAGATAAATGTCCTTTTGAGAATCGAAAGCCGGACGTAACTGCATGAATGCTTCTGAGTAAGGAATATCACCGTACATATCTGTTACCTGCTGCACGAGATAAACATTCCATATTCGTGCAACAGCTTCTTTGACGGGATTGTTGATTTCACGGGCAAGTTTAATGACGTGATAATTGTAATGCATCGAAGCAAAATTTGAGGTCGAATAATACCATTCCCAAACCAGGTTCCATGCGCGGGGCTCATAGTTGTCGGATGTAAAGTTGGGCCCAACCTGAATATTGGTAAGATGCTGAGCATATACAGATCCCGCAATCTGATGCTGCCATTGCCAGACACCCACACTCAGACCTGATCCTGTTACAAGCGCACGGGTAAAGAGCGCATTGGGATCAATTTTTTCGCTGGTAGTTTTTGGCCTGTCTAGTTCTTCAAAATCTTTAGTACAACTTGTTATTAATAAAGCAGTTGCAATTATTGATAAGATTATGGTGCGTTTCATTTTTGAAGTATTTTAGATATTTTTTTACAAAACTATTTTCAGATTAATCCCCATTGTACGCATTTCGGGATAAGCAAACATTTCGAAACCCAGGTTATTTCCTGTACCAAATGAAGACTCGGGCGATATGTTCTTTGTTACCTGCATGATATAAAACAGATTGTTGGCAAACAACGACACTGAAACTTCACGTAAAGGGGTTTTGCTTAACTGCTTTGAGGAGAAACTATACCCTAATGAAAACTGCCGGAATCTGATATATGAGGCGTCGTAAACAAATGCTTCCTGAATACGGGAAACCCGATCCCAGTATTTTTGCGGATCAACGGCGTAAGTCCCTTCAATACCTTCCTTTACACCATGCACCATATAGCCCATATTAAAATCCTGTGGTTTGATGTTTGGGTCGTTCGCAGCAATGGCCAGTTCAACAGCTCTGTACCAGTCCGAACGGCCATCCTCGGTGAAAGCAAGAGTTCCGTATTCTGCACCAAACATGTTGGTAACTGAAAAAATATCATGACCCAGTTTTGAATCAATATGGAAGTTACAGAAAAACTGTCTGTAATTGAATTGTGAATTAAAGCCCCATAAAATATCCGGCATCGAATTTCCGATAATGTTGTCAGTAAGAATGGCTCCGGAAGATGCTGTCTTAATTTTGGGCAGGCTTTCAACATCGAGTAGGAGCCGGCCCTGGTCATCTCTTTCGAAGGCAGTTCCAAGGATGATTCCGGCCGGATCGCCCAGGCGGGCAATAATCCTGACACCGGATACACCACCCTGAACAATCATGTCAATATCATCGCTCAACTCTTCCACTTTACTCCACTGGCGGGTAAAGTTAAATCCTGCCTGCCAGCTCAGATTGCTGGTTTCAATAACTTTGTATGAAGCAAATAACTCGAGTCCGCTGTTATTTACGAAACCCGAATTAATATAACCGCTGTTAAATCCTGTGGATGGTGGTAGTGGATTACTGAAAATCTGGTTCTTTGTTCCGGTTTGGTAATACGTGATGTCTGCATTCAAACGATTGCCAAAAAGTACTGCCTGCACACCAGCTTCTTTGCTGATGGTGTATTCACTTTTCAGATCTGGTTCCGGACGTTCAGAATTAAAAAATCCGTAGGGTAGGCCGTGAAACTGATTAGCATTGGTGCCATACTGAAAATAGCGCTGCCCGGCAATACTGCCGCCCGATCCGACACCAGCATATGAAGCCCTGAGTTTCAGCAGATCGAAAAAGGCAGGCAGTTCAAATGTTTCGTTGATGAGCCAACTGGCACTTACTGATGGGTACTGGTACGACCATTCTTTGGGTGAAAGCACTGAAGTCCAGTCGTTTCTAAAAGTTAAATCAAGAAATAACATACGCTTATAATCCATACTCATCATCGCATACAGCGAATGGATCTCAATATCTGTCGTTCCGACTGTGGCAATGGGATTCAGAAAATTTTGGATCACATAGGGCCCGTATTCATTGATCAGTCCGCTTTCCGAAGAAGAAGAAATTCCCCTGTATTTACGTTGCATAATGTTTCCACCGGCTGAAGCTTTCATAAAAAAATCACCCCATTGATTGCCCCCGGAAAGCAGAAAATCATAATTACCCTCTGAAACCTCAAACCGCTGGAAATTACCTGTTGCCAACCCACCTGCTTTGTAATAGGTTTTATTGGCGACAATCTTCTGACGCTCATCGTTATATACGTCTAATCCGCCTTTGATGCCCAGGTCAAGATCAAAACCGAGGTTGAACAATTTCTTAAAATCAAGCTTCAGGCTGGCAAAGCCCATCACACGGTTTCTGACATCTTTATTGGTGTTCAGATGAATTGCCCAGTAAGGATTCTGAAGGAGCGGTGAAGATGCAAAACTTGGCTCAGGTTGGTCAAGCGATACACTGCCATCCTCATTGATTTTATAAAGACTGTTCCAAACCACGGGCAGTCCTGTAACTGTCTGATAATTATCGAGTTGATTCAATTGTACCGAGGCAGGCATCAGGGTGAGCAAATACACCGGATTATCAGGTGAGCCCGCCAGATTAGGCCTGTTTATAGCAGTTTGACTAATGTAATTCATCCTTGCATCAAGAGTCAGAAATGAAGAAAGTTTAGAGTCGTAACGGATATTGATGGATTTTTTGTCGAACTCATTGGTACGAATAATACCATCGTTTTGGTTCCATGAAGCTGAGAACAGAATCCCATTGGCTTCGCCGCGCTTATCAAAAGAAATCGAATGGTCAATGTTGGTGGCTGCTCTGAAAAATTTATCATACGGGTTTGAACCCACCGGGCGTAAGGTCTGGTTCTGACCCAGAAAATTAATCACTTCTTGTCCATCCATCTTCGCGCCCCAGCTACGTGGATTCAACTGTCCAAATTTTCCACCTGAACCTTGTGAGTAGTTGGTTTGAAAGTCAGGACGGATCAAAGGCTGCTGAAACGAAAACATACTCTGATAGGTTAAACCAATTCCCTCTTTGCGCGAGCCGCTTTTGGTAGTAACCATAATTACACCATTCTGGCCGCGGGCACCATAAAGCGCTGAGGCTGCTCCACCTTTCAGCACCGTGATGGAGGCCACATCATCAAGATTGATATTGTTCAAAGCATTACCGTAATCAAATCCGCCAAATAAACCACCGCTTGAGCCACCTGAATTATCAACCGGCACCCCGTCAATCACAAAAAGCGGATCGTTTGAACCGGTGAGTGAATTGGCACCCCGGATCAGAATTTTTGAAGATCCGCCGGCTCCACTTCCCGATTCACTGATCTGTAAACCAGCCACCTGCCC
This sequence comes from uncultured Bacteroidales bacterium, assembly GCA_964419945.1. Taxonomy (GTDB): domain Bacteria; phylum Bacteroidota; class Bacteroidia; order Bacteroidales; family JAAYJT01; genus JAAYJT01. The sequence continues at coordinate 30,386 of CAYQRU010000019.1, forward strand.
CATAAGCCCCGATAAGGGTGAGATGCGGCTGGCATTCGAAAGTGCATCACCATCAACCTGCTGCACTGAATAACCCAGTGCTTTTGCCTCGCGTTTTATGCCAAGTGCTGTTACAACAAGTTCCTGTAATTGCTCAGCTGCAGGAATCAGCACGATGTCAATGAAACTTCTCCCGTCCACATTGATGGTTTGGGACTGATACCCGAGGAAGGATATTTCAATGGTATTTCTCCCTTCCGGCAAATCAAGTGAAAAATTTCCATCCATATCAGTGGTTACACCAACTGTTGTCCCAACTACCAGCACATTGGCTCCGGGCAGGGTAAAACCTTCAGGATCTCTGACTTTTCCTTTTACCTGGCTTTGTGCTATTCCTTCCAAATTGCTGAATATCAGCAATATTGTCAGTAAAATAAACATGTAATTTCTGCTTTGCATACAATTCAAATTTGGTTAACTATTATTCTTCAATGAATTTTACAGGGTAACCGAATGACAAGCTGACATACGTTTTATATTTTTTTATGAGTTCGGTTCAGTTTTCATAACCTGGAATGTCCTTTGGTTTGATTACTCTGCTCTTTTATTCTCAAGCAGTTCAAAATATTCAAACACCATTGCTCCGGCACCTTTTAGACCGGCAAGATCGCCCAGTTCCGAGAATTCAATATTGCAAAACCGCAACGGATGTATTAATGCCGATCCCGTAATTCCGGTTTTGACCGGATCCAACAATATGTCTTTTAGTTTTGAAAACTTCCCTCCAATAATGATCAATTCAGGATTCAACAGGTTGATAATATTACCAAGCGCATATCCTAATTTTTGACCCATCTCCTGTATCAACCTGATTGACAACCCATCTCCTTTCAACGCAGCTGCCAGTATATCGTCGTACCTGATATTATTTATATCCTGAGGAAGTTCAATGATTGTTTTCTCGCCCTGTCCAATCTTTTCTTTAAAATTTTCTTCCAGGGTATAGCCTCCCACATCATTTCCAAGGCAACCTTTCTTGCCACAAAGACAAATTTTTTCTTTACTACCAAACTGCATATGGCCAAGTTCCCCGGCAAAACCTGTTCCTCCGTTAACGATAGAATTGTCAATGATCAGGCTGGTACCGAGTCCACGACTTAAATTTATAACAATAGCATTTTTTACATCCTTTGCCTTACCAACGATTTTTTCGGCAAGTCCAAAACAACGGGTATCATTATTAAGGAATACCGGCGTGTTGAAAACGAGAGAGAAATATTCTGCGAGGGGTTTGTCAATGAAATTAAAATACGTAAGCGATTCGCCGGTATCGTTTCTTACTCTGCCGGTAATTCCAATTCCCAGCCCCAGAATTGAATCTTCGTTGATGCCGGAGTTTTTGAAACTATCCATGATGAAATCCTGTGCCTTATCGAGGCATAGCTGGGTATTTTCAAGAATAAAATCCGTATTTTGAGTATAATAAACAGTATTTAAACGTGAATCAACAATACCAAATGAGATTCTTTTCATCAGAATTTCAACACTGAGGGAATAAAAATTTGTGTTCTTCAGTGCATAGACCGTAGGTCTTCTTCCGTTCGAAATTTCCTTTTTTCCGGTAATTTCCAGAAAACCTTCATGCCGAAGTTCATTGACAAGTTTAATTCCGGTAGGTGCACTGATTTTAAGTTTTTTACAGATATCGGGTACAGTGATGCCTTCACCATTCTGGGAAACAGCCTGAATAATTTTTAATTTTTGCTGCATCAGGCGGCCCTTGTTCGTAATCTCCGCAAAAGAGTTGTTGAATATTGTCTTCATAATTACTTGTATGATGTAAGCATAACATTAATTCAGTATGATTTTATAATTAAAATTAACATCATTGCCTGTAATACGTAACAGGTAAATGCCTGATTTAAAATGCGTAAGACGTAACTGCTGTTTAAAAGTACCAGAAATTTCCTGCTGGTACAGCAGTTTTCCTTCAAGATTAAAAATCTTAAGGTTTGACTTGTCTATAACCCTACCTTCTATAATGAATAATTTTTCTGCCAGGTCACCAAAAACTCTGACCCTGTCATGCTGAAGTCTTTCCAATCCTGTATTGTTGTCAACTGTGATGGTGGCATATACCAGGAGCGGCATGGGTGGGGAAGATTGCCAAACGTCAGGAGGCAGGTCAAATGTGCCAACAGCCTGATATTCGCCCGGCAAGTCAGGAGAATACTGTGGAGAATCCCATTGAAGATTGACGGTATATATAAGATTGTGTGTGGTTGTGATGTTGGTTGACTGACTTAACATGGCCAAAGCCTGTTCTTTGGAAGTTCCAGTAGGAACCGTAATATTGCTGACCGGCTCGATATATACAATTCTGTTCAGATCGAGTTGGGTGTCATAGGAAACGATACGTATGGCATCAGCAACCACATACTGATTGGTCGTGGCTCCAGCTGTGATCCTGACTTTTTCTTCTGCGGTTCCGTTAAAAGTATATGTGCCGATCAGATTCCACATCGAACCGCCGATGGTTTGATTTACCGCAACCTGGGCAACACCACCAGCGTGACTAATAAAAAAAGGAGTATTAGTGGAGCGGTTACTGCTGGTAGTCCACCAGCTATGTATCTGGTATTCACCTGCTGCCGGCAGGTTCAGAGGAAATTCATAAAACTGATCATGCGAAGCCAATCCGTGCAGCATTGAAGGATTTCCCCATGAACCGGGATTGGCAGTTGGGAACCAACTTCCCTGTGAGTTTACTCCCGGATCGCCGGTATCAATGGTTTTCTCGAAAACAATGGCCGGAGGAATGCTCATGGAATCAGCATGGACAATGGCCAGAATGGTAGGCACTGCCCTATTCTGGTCATAGAGGCTCTGGCCTCCTGCAGAAATTGCCGAAGAACCACCACCATCAAGATTCATAGCCTCATAACAGCCCAGAAGGAGCAACGTTTCGGCCACTTCACCGATTTTCATATTGTTGGTCACAAACATGATAATTTTCTGATCCTGGGTATAACCAACGGCTGTTCTTGGACGGTAATCAGTCATATAAACACCCGATCCCCAGAAAACTTCTTCACAATAAGTGATATTTACCTGTCCATCCTTGATGAGTTGCGGTCCTCCACCAATTCCATAGGCAATGCTATCCCATTGGCAACCATCAGCTTTCAGAGGAACTGGTAATGGATCAGGATCATCACAAACATATTGCAGTGGTTGGGCATAAACATAAATATCATCTAACTGGTAGGAATGATGGTACACCCACCTTGTTGAAGGAGTACGGTCGGTATTCAGAGCAAAAACCGGCCTGATAAGTGGGTATGTCTTGTTGTTGCGAACAACGGAAGTGATATTTCTCGTAAGCACTTCATTTATATAAATCACAGAAGATACGGAAGTTGTTCCGGAAAAAAAGCCACCATTGATGGCAGCGTAAGCACCCACTTCCTCGGTGAAATTGTGCACCTGGGCAGGTGTTGAACGTAAATATGGGCGCACTCCAATATCAGGAATGGTGAGGTCAACCTCGTAGTAATAAGCAAATGTGTCGTCTCCCTGAACAGTACCATGAAAAAGTCTGACGCCGGCAGGCAACTGATAATTCGAGGTAATATTCTCCCATGCGAAGCTCTGGGCATCACAACTCAGGGATAAAATGAAGGCGGTGATCAGGGTAATCAAATACTTCATGGTTCTGCATTTTTTAAGAGGTGATATAACATCAGGCATAAGGCTGGGAAATATGTCATCACAATGACGTTACAAAATTAAAATATTTTAAAAACATACCAATACTTATTGAAAATATTTATTTTTCTTTGTCGTTTTACGAAAATTGTTTTGATAGATCAATTATACTCTCTGATATACAGGGACATACTTCATTGCATATTCTTGAAGGTACGAACCAAATAATAAAATTGCATGATAGAAAAGTAGTCAAACATTTTCAATCCCTCAAAAAAAACAGGGAGGAGGCTGTTAACAATTACCTGGTAAACACATACCCTATCAGGTTGGCACCCATGCGCAGGGCATTCAGCCGGGTTTCGGGCGAGTTGTGATGAACCTGAGGATCTTCCCATCCATCGCTGAGGTCGGTTTCGTAAGTATAATAACATACCAGGCGTCCTTCCCAGAATAAACCAAACCCCTGCGGGGGCTTTCCATCGTGTTCATGAATTTTGGGCAAACCTTTGGGAAACCTGAATTTCTGGTTATAAATTTCATGATTCATTGGCAATTCGATGAAATCGAGTTCCGGGAAAACTTTTTTCATCTGGGGCCTGACAAAAGGATCCATTCCATAATTATCGTCAATATGCAGAAAACCACCGGAAATCAAATAATTACGCAGGTTTTGGGCTTCCTGCAGGCTGAACTCCACATTGCCGTGACCGGTCATGTGAACGAAAGGATAATTGAAAATATCGGTGCTGCCGGTTTCAACAACATCGTGTACAGGATGAATGTTGGTTCCGAGTTGTTCGTTGCAAAAAGTGATCAGGTTGGGAAGCGCAGTAGGGTCGGCATACCAGTCGCCGCCGCCACCATATTTAAGTAAGGCAAGGCGAACAGGAGCCTGAGCGCCTGCACCCAGCAGCGATAAAATGGTAATTAGTGCGGTTAATATATTCTTTTTCATGATTTTATATGATTCAATGCCATGGTTTACCCAATTCACAGAACTTTTCTTAGTTCCTGGTTTCAACACCTGGCATTTACAAAATGAATAGCAAAAGTGGCAGCCAGTGCGGCAGTTTCGGTTCTTAAACGGTTACTTCCCAGACTTATTGGAATAAAGCCTGCAATTGTTGCGCATTTAACTTCCTCATGTGTGAAGTCTCCTTCGGGGCCTATCATCACGACTACATCCTGCTTTGGCTTACAAACGGAGGTCAGCAGCGGCTCAGTTATCGTTTCACACCAGCCGATAAATTTTTCCCCTTCATGGTGCCTGTTGATGAACTCGCTGAAATTTTCAGCCTTATTGAGTTTGGGCAGATACACTCCAAAACTCTGTTTCAAGGCAGCAACCACTACTTTTTCAAGCCTTTCAGTTCGAAGTGAAATTTTCTCAGAGCGCTTGCAAATCAAAGGAGTTACCTTGTTAATCCCAACTTCGGTGGCTTTTTCGAGAAACCATTCGTAACGCGCCATGTTTTTTATCGGTGCTACAGCCAGATGAACTGAATAATCTGCGGTTTTATGATACAGGCTTTCAACAACCTCAACTTCGCATAAATTTGAAGCAGTGCCGGTTAGCATTGCCGTGAAAAGCCAGCCATTTCCATTTGTAACAGCAAGCGGGTTGCCTTGCCGCATCCTGAGTACTTTGGCGATATGCCAAGATTCATCAGCATTTAATGATAGTTTTGAACCCGTTAGGCTGCGTGATGGAAAATCAGGATCGAAATATAGTTGCATAATAAATAGCCTTTTTATTCAGGTGTGAGCACTGCTTATTTCGCAATTCAGAAATCCGGAAAATACTTACCGCAATGCAATTGTACATAACGATACAGAAGATAAGAAATTATTATTCCGGATTTGGCACGCAGTAAATCATAGCTGGGCAAACCCCTATAAACTCAATAGTTCATCCTTAATGAGCTTCGTGATTGATTAGTCCGAAATAAATATTTTCTAAGTATTAAGATTTTTGATTTGTTACCTTTTCAGAAATGCCCATCTGAGTGATCTCCCTGTGAAGCTTTCCTATTTTCTTTCACTCACTACTTCAACACAAACTTCCCACACCCCACCGGCTTGCCATCGTTGCACAACACTGTAATGTATATTCCCTGTGACCAGTTACTTACATTTACCCTGTGCATTGCGCACTTCAATACCTCCCTCTCCTGCTCATAATAATATTTACCGTGCCCACCACATCTGCTACGTTTAACACGCCATCGCCGTTTACGTCGGCGTTTTGTGGGCAGAAAGGCTGGGGAATGCCACCCAGGATTTTGGCCACCGTGCTTACCACATCATTCACGTTAACTGTTGCATCGCAGTTGGCATCGCCGGGCAGATCCATATCAATGGCACAATCGTTCAGGTAAATAAACCCGCTTTGCGGGGGGCCGGATGTGCAGAGGCTGTCGTAAATAATTGGTAGAGTATAGGCGGTGTCGTATTCTAAGTTGAGGTTGAGCTTGGCTAAAGCAATATCATAATTTACAGTGGATGGTGTTATTGTGCTGTTGGATAGCAATTTATTATCATAAGTTTTGCTAAAGCTAATTGGGGAAAAGTGCCCATGATAAATTGCATTATTGGTGACAATGGTATCTAATCCAAAAATATCATTTTCTAGTTCAACAATTGTCAACGGAATGGTCTGATCAGGCCCATATCTGAATGTGCCTTGAGCGTAATTCATGGAATTGATAGTATATATGCTTCTTAGAGTACCACTTGTAAGATTTGCATTTACCTTTTCAGGTATTAGTAAATAGGAATTAGTTTGTTGACCTGTATGATTAAATTCAGCAAATAGCGGAGTGTTCTTTGCACCCCTATTGGAATAAGCTAAACCAATTTTAGTGTTTTGTGTTTCCTTAAAAACACCGAAAGCACTTCCGATAATTGTGTCATTCAGTCCAAAAGGCAACACCCATTCTTCATTACCGTTGTTATCAGCCATTACGAAAAGAGGAGTCAAGGGCATAGCACCACCTGGGTTCCAGGGTTGTTCCCAATAGCCTCTTCCAGATATTATATATCTTCCCTCATTGGTTACCAATAAGCTTTCACCAAGTTTAATATAAGTGCTTGGATAATTATACATTGTGGCATAACCCTCTTGCCAAAGCACTTCACCTTCTGCACTGAGTTTGAATAAATGAATGGTTTCTTGAGGGAAACTTCCAAACAGATTTACTAGAACTACGATATCACCTGTTTCTGTTTCTTTGATATCAATCGCCAGGGACTCGTTATTGGGGCTGTCAGCAAAAAGCTTACACCACTGCTTTTCACCACATGCATTTAGCTTTAAAACAATTGGCATATTTTTATCAGCGTGCCTTGACATACCACAAATTAATATGCCACCATCCTGAGCTTGTTCAATAGCAAAGGGCTTGAATCTGCTTCCTGTATTTTCCAATATTTTCTCCCATATAATTTCACCATTCACATCGGTTTTAATCAACCAGCCCCATCGTTGGGTATAATCAGGACTATTATAGTAGCCGCAAATCAGATAACCCTTGTCATAAGCTTCAATGATGTCAACTGCATATTCGTGGCGATTTTGCTGTCCGTAATATTTAGGCCATACCTGAGCGCTTACGCTAAAAAAGCAGCACAACCAAAGAAAAGTCGTAAAGTATATTTTATTTGTCATGATTCAAATTATTAAAGAATCCCGGCCCGTTCATACAAAACAGGCCGGGAAACATAAATTTATTTAATGATCAGTCGTTTGCTGGCTATCATCTGTCCGTTGTAATACAGCATAAACATATAGGCGCCGGGATTGTAGTCCTTTAAATAGAATACTATCTGATCCCTGGCTTTGTTCATGCTAAGGGTTTCAATCTCTTTTCCCTCGATGTTGCTTACCCTTAACAGGCCTTTGCCATTTTCGGGTTTCAGACTGCCAAGGTTAAAATCAATGATCACATAATCGCGTGCCGGATTTGGGAATAGTATCAGCGCTTCATTTGCAGCTTCATCTTGCCTTCTTTGCCGTTCTTCCTTCTTCGATTTCGTTCCGTCAGGCAACAGGTATTGGGGGTAGTGTTAAACAATACCATGAG
>CAYQRU010000020.1:0-36264 GCA_964419945.1 uncultured Bacteroidales bacterium
ATCTGTCTCTCAACAACGGATTCCAATTCATTCCTGGTTCCGAGGTGTTAAACCCTGAACGTATTATTGATCACCAGTTAAATGCAGGTATGCTACCCGGCACAAATCTGCTTAGAGTGCTGTCGTACTCCTTTACCAATTCATACTATCCGGGTAATTCAGGAATTATTGCCTCTTTTTCCTTACAAACCCCTTCCATCTCTGGTGTTTATTCATTGGTACCTCTGGAACCAATCATCGGGAATATTCTTACTCATAATATTCTTACACAAGCAATTCATTCAACTGTTACAGTTGTTCCTTCCTCTCAGATTCCTGAGCAACTTAATCTGGAAAATATATTATTTACTTCTGAATCTGATACTTGCATAGCCGCTCAGGAAACAATCACTACTTCAGCTTTCATTGTACATAGTGGTGCCAATGTTCGCCTTATAGCAGGCGAAAATATTCTTATGCTGCCAGAAACCCAGATTGAACCAGGTGCCTTTTTTCAGGCGATTATTACAGACGATTTCAATGTGTGTGATAATTATCTAAACATGCTAACCACGGGCGATGAGCTGAATACTCAGGAAAAAACACTTATACAAATTGTGGAAAATGAAGATTCCTTCCTGATATATCCAAACCCCACACCAGGCCTTTTCACACTTGAGTTTTCAGAAAAAAATCACGTTCCTGGCACAAATTTGATCATATCAGATGTAGCGGGGGAGTTTGTGCTGCTGACAACCATTGCCGGTCAGGATAAGATTACGGTCAACCTTTCTTCAGTATCCAGCGGTATTTATTTTGTCAAATTGATTAACCACAATTCAACCCGGGTACATAAAATCATCAAATACTAACCTGAAACCAGCAATGCTTTTCCGATATTGGCATATTCAGTGTCAAAGGATCGGATCTATTCGTTTTTAACTGTGAAAAGTCTGTCTGCGTTTTTTTGCAATCTTTCTCCAAATGAACAATTTTCAAGTTTACTTTGTATCCAGGAGATCAAGTCAAAATGAATAAACATAGTAATCTGTTCTTTTACAGGTATCTGCAGAAGTTCATCCAATACTTGCTGATACAGTTCTGTATTTCCCCGTCTGTCCATTTCGTTCATGACTATTCTATGAAAGTACCTGAGATACTCTTTTAAAAAAGCCTTTACATTTTCTTCCTTTTGCATTTGGCGAATCAATCCCCTAAGCCTTGATTCAACAAGCTCAAACTTTTTCTGTTCAAAAAAAATAATCATTTCCATGATTCTGAGGGCTAATCTCAGATTGGGCAACAAATCCTTATTGTAATAGGTATCAGTTTTTCTCAGATATCTGAGAGCCTGATTGTAGTTTCCCACTCCGAAATATGTATAGGCTGCATAATAATATGCGTACATGAACTCTGCCGGAGCACAAAACTCGCTGTAAGTTTCCAGAAACGATTCAATGATCTCAACAGCCGTATGCCCTGAATAGAAATCTCCTTTCAATGCACAGGTATACAAAGGGTAGAAAGCCTGGCTTTCGGCTTTTTTAAACTTCACACGCAGGTTTATTTCAGGAACCTGGTTTAACTCGTTTAACGCTAATTTTAAAGTTTCAGGCTTGCTGGCAGCATTGCTGGCATAAATCAAACCTGTTAATATATTGATATAAGGTTCATGCAGCTCCTTTGATTTATACTCACTCGTAAGTTCATCAAACAACTGCATATAAACATTATACGCTTTTGAATATTCAGCAAGCAGTAAATATGACTGAGCCAGCGGATAATATAGGTTGAGCCGGGCTTTTATCGGCAATGATCCGGCTTCAATAGAATCAATAAGGTTGTTAATCTTTTCTATCAGATTTTCATACTGAGTATTATGATAACCAAAAGTAGGTGTATCGAGCGAAAAAATCTGAAGCTCATTGGTAAGATGATTTCCCCTGGTGTTAATTTCGTACCATGCGATTAGCTGGCTTGTCTTTTCAAGGTATTTGGTAAGGTTTTTCTTATATTCGGTGAGATCTGTCTTGTTAATCAGATCGAGATCCCGCTTTAAAAATCCAATCCATTCGAGAAATAGTTCATGCCGTGAACTGATCTCAATTCCCTTCTTAACAAGGTCACGGCAAAGATCATAATGCCCCTTTGCAAACAATATCGCGATCTGATGGTGTAAGGAAAGCACACTCAGTCCCACAGTGTTGTCATAGTGCAAATTTTGAAGGCTTTTGATAACCAGCTTTTGCAGGTAGTGTTTTGTGACGGTCAACTGTTTAATAAATGTTTCTCCCCGGAAGATTTCTTTTAAAGCATCTTCATCATAGATATCTTGTTTGTCAATAGCATTAAACAACTTCAGGTAGTTGTTTTCTCTCCGGGTGTTATACTTGTGTACAAAAAGCTTAAAATGCCTTTTCTCTTCCCTGTTCAGGGATTTAATAAGTTGAAACAGATATTCTTTCTTTTTCATCAATTTATTTATTTATGATCTCTGAATAAGGACTATGCCAAAAATTTTTTATAAATGAACAAGCTTCACGTGTCCTGAATATTTAAGATCACAACTTCGATCCACAGTTTCTATAAGCCTCTTAAAACAAAGGATTCAAAGATATTAAAAATTTATTACCTAAAATGTAGCTGGTTAAATATTTTTATTAAACAGTTGATTTAATGAATATTATATTAACAAACTATTTCATGGACGAAAAGCTGAATTTTTATGTTTTGACCTCAATAAAGATTGTGAGATTTCAAAAAAGATGAAACATTTGCAACGTTTTTCATGAAACATTGATTTGTGTTCCGGGAAATTATGTTCTTTGGCAGTAAGCAGTCAGTAAAATTACTCATAACGCCTCCATACGCTAAAAACTCACTGGTTTACTGCGCTTTGCTAAATTCACTTTTCAGGTTTTGTTGGTTAGCCTGCTAAGTATGCTTACTTCCAAAGTCACATCCCGGAAACTTATAAAGAAAAGGCCCCATCAGGGCCTTTTCTTTATTTATTCCTGTTGCATGTATATTGTTTCGATTGATTTTACGTTATTCATGGCAACAATTATAACAATGCAACAATCGATCTTTATTTATGCGCTGATAATGATACTGTTACCGGCCTGCGAATTGATTGAGGACGAACCAGGAGGCGACACCCGTGATAAATATACTGGTACATGGCGTTTCAATGAAGACGATCAAAAAAAAACCGACCTTTCATTTTATAATGTACTGATTACTAAAGATCCTACAAACTCCAGCCAGGTATTGTTAAAGAATTTTGGTAATCTTGGAAACTTTTACACAACTGTTGGAATCGCAACCACCAATCGAATAAGTATTGAAAACCAAAGCGTTGCATCTGTTCTGATCCAGGGAAGCGGATCGTTATCAACAACCAACCGCATGAGTTGGACATATATTATTAACGATGGGGCTGACCAGATTACTTACACTGCAACAGCCGAGAGAATTTAATATTTACCTGGGGGACTTGTTCAAACTATTTTCAGCTTCCTCCTCTGAATTGATTTTCACATCAGTTGAATCACTTTCAATTTTCGAAAGATTTTTGATCACAACACTGTAAATTTCATTAAAAGCTTCAGGATAACGGCTATAGAAAACTAAGCTGCTGTCGAACATCGACCTGGTAATGTTATATTTTGCAAAGAGCGAATCATAATAAATCTCGGCCAGTTCCTGAGCAGGTTTTCCATCCATTTGCTTTTTTGCCAATACAGCTTCAGCAAGGTGAATATCGGTAAGTACAGCAGCCATACTGTCACGACTTATTATGGTTGAATGCCCGGGATTTTGTTTCTCAAAACTGCATGAATGCCACCATGAGGTGAAAGCCAAAACAATAAATATCAGACACTTACTCTTGCATCCAATCATAAACCAACTATTATGTTACTTATTTTCCCGGTTTTTTAAGGCGGTATTCCTGATTAAGCAATTCAACCACTTCCGGAGTAATATCGTAGGCATGGTTGGCAATGAAATAATTATTGCCTTTTTTAAAATTGAATATCAGGTCGTATTGCCGTGTACGGTTGTAATCTTCTAAAAATTTTGAAACAATGTCGAACAACTCCAGATTCAATTCATATTCTTCTCTCGAAAGTTGTTCGGATAATTCATCGCGGAGCTTCATTAAGTCTTGTTGCTCCTTCATGAGCTGCTGCTCGCTGATTTGTGCAATTTCCATGGTAATGGAGCCGTTCTGAACACGTTGCTGCAATTCATTATACCGTTGTTCAAGTGCCATTTGTTTCTCCCTGATTACTGATTCCTTCCCTTTGGTGCTGTTTTCAAATGTTTTCACCATATCAGGGACCATTTCATACTGATCCATAAGTACATCAGAATCAATAAAGGCAATACGGGGTAAAGAAGATGCTATTTCACTTTGCTTGAGGTTGGTATCAGATGAGTCAGGGTTACTGCTGCTTCGAAAATGTAACACATACAGGATAACCAGTCCTGCGAATAAAACGATATTTACAATCATAAGTCCGGGCATTTTTTGTTTGCCCTGGTTTTCAATGTTTTCTGTCATAAAATAAATGATTTTAGCGTCGAGGCTGATCTAATTACCCAGCTCCGACATGAATTTGATTCTCATTAAACGAATTTCTTCTTCACTGAATTCATCTTCACCCAGGGCGCGCTGTGCATCCGGAATTGAGTCGGATTCAGCTTCTTTGAAATAATCGAATATTTCTTCCTGGTGATAGGGATCAATGTATTCATTCACGTAATAATTCAGGTCAATTTTTGTTCCGCTTGAAACAATGCGTTCAATTTCGGTGAGCAATTCGTCAATGGTAAGGTTTTTAGCGTAGGCAATATCTTCCAGTGCGATTTTGCGGTCAATATTCTGAATTATATATACTTTCAGACCACTTTTATTAACCACCGACCTGACCACCATATCAAGAGGCCGGATTATCTCATTTTCTTCAACATACTGTGCAATCAGATCAACGAAAGGTTTGCCATACTTCTGAGCCTTTCCCACTCCCACCCCTGTAATATGCTTAAGTTCTTCAATGTTAATGGGATATTGAGTTGCCATATCTTCAAGTGAAGGATCCTGAAAGATTACAAATGGAGGTAAAGATTCTTTTCTCGAAATATCTTTTCTTAAATCTTTAAGAAGTGCAAATAAGGTCTTGTCTGTAGTACTTGTTTTTGTACCTGCACCTGCAAAGAAATCCTCCTCATCGGAGTTTTCATAGTCGTGGTCTAAAGCGAGCATGATCGAAACCGGCTTCTTCAGGAACTTCATACCCTCGGAGCTCACCTTCAGCAAACCATAATTATCAATGTCTTTGATCAGAAGCCTTTCGATGAGCATTTGCCGGATGATGGCATTCCAGAATTTCTCGTCTTTCTCCATTCCTTTACCAAACGATTCGAGTTTGTGGTGCCTGAAGTTTTTAAGCGTAGCTGTATTCTTACCGGTCAAAATATTAATGATGTGTTTTGCTTTGAATAACTGCTTCACTTCCAGCACAGCTTCAAGAACTGTGATGACGTATTCCTTTGCTTCAAACTTGGTTTTGGGATGCAGGCAGTTGTCGCAGTTGCTGCAATTGTCTTCCTTGTATATTTCACCAAAATAATGCAGTAATTGCTTCCGCCGGCAAACAGAGGATTCGGCGTATGCAACAGTTTCCATCAAAAGTTGCTGGGCAATTTCCTGCTCGGCAACAGGTTTTCCCTTAAGAAATTTTTCAAGTTTTTGGATGTCATCGTAGGAATAAAAAGCAATACAGTTACCCTCACCATCATCACGACCAGACCTCCCTGTTTCCTGGTAATAACCTTCAAGGCTTTTGGGAATATCATAATGGATCACAAAGCGGACATCAGGTTTGTCAATTCCCATTCCGAATGCAATTGTAGCTACAATGATATCAACTTCTTCCATCAGGAATTTGTCCTGATTGATCTTACGGGTGGAAGAATCAAGCCCGGCGTGATAGGGAAGAGATTTGATTCCATTCACCTGAAGTGTTTCAGAAATCTCCTCAACCTTTTTACGGCTTAAACAATAAATGATACCTGACTTTCCGGAATTGTTTTTTATATACTTAATTATCTCTTTTACAACATCTTCATTCTTTGGTCTTACTTCGTAATATAAATTGGGACGGTTGAATGATGACTTGAAGATGTTGGCATCCATCATGTTCAGGTTCTTTTGGATATCCTGCTGAACTTTTGGTGTGGCAGTAGCTGTAAGTGCAATGACAGGTACCTTTTTACCAATGGCCTCGATGATGGGACGTAATCTGCGGTATTCCGGCCTGAAATCATGACCCCATTCCGAAATACAGTGGGCTTCGTCAATAGCATAAAATGAAATGTTGATATCCTGAAAAAACTTAACATTCTCATCTTTAGTCAACGACTCTGGGGCTACATATAGCAATTTCGTTTTACCACTCAGCAAATCCTGTCGTACCTGAGCAATCTCAATCTTACTGAGTGATGAATTAAGTACGTGTGCAATGCCCAGTTCTGCACCAAAATTCCGTATGGCGTCAACCTGGTTTTTCATCAATGCAATAAGCGGTGATATTATGATGGCTGTCCCATCAAGAATCAGTGCAGGCAATTGGTAACACATTGATTTTCCGCCGCCAGTGGGCATTATCACAAAAGTATCTTTCCCGGCAAGTACACTTTTGATAATTGCTTCCTGGTTTCCTTTAAAGCTCTCGAAACCAAAGATTTTCTTTAACAGGTCATGTAATGGATAGTCGAAATTCGATGCCATTGGCTCACTTAATATTTAGTTCCCTCATCAGGTTTATAGATAACTATAATTCAGTATTCTACAATAATTAAGACCTAATCATGCGCAACTTATTCAGTTGATTGTCTTGTGTATTCAATACAAAAATACTGTTATTTGTTCCAAATCATTCAACTTTGGACAAATTTTTTCGCCATAAAGAGACAATTCATTGATTAACAGGTCTCCCGCAAAAATGAATAAATCTTTATTTATAAAAAACAACCTCTCTTCCCTTAAAAGGATTGCAAAGTTCGGCAAATAAAGTAATTTTTCAAAAAAAATGAGCCTGATGTTTTGAAAATTCATTTAGAACAAGATAACAAACTGTTAATCAAAGCATAAATTATCAAGCTCCCACGATTTAAAAATGTATATCTTTGTCAGCCCAACAAATCAAAAATTTATAAAGGATTTTGAAATCAGCAGAAGATATCAAAGAAATTGCCAGGACAACCCTGAGGCATGAAGCGGAAGCAGTTGGCGGTCTTATTCCGCACATCAACAATGTTTTTGTAGAGGTCGTGGAGCTAATTCTGAACTCACAGGGAAGGGTAATTATAACCGGAATTGGAAAGAGTGCGAACATTGCGCAAAAAATTGTGGCAACGTTAAATTCGACCGGAACCCCTGCCATATTTATGCATGCTGCCGATGCTTTACATGGCGACCTGGGAACCATTAGAAAGGATGATATTGTTATCTGTCTTTCAAAAAGTGGTAATACTCCAGAAATTAAGGTTCTGATTCCCCTCCTGAAATTATCGGTAAAAAAGCTTGTTGCCATTGTTGGCAACATTGAATCATATCTGGCAAGGCAGGCTGATTATGTGATTGATGTTTCAGTCAGAAAAGAAGCCTGCCCCAATAACCTGGCTCCCACTTCAAGTACAACGGCCCAACTGGCCATGGGTGATGCGCTTGCCGTTTGCCTGCTGGAATGCAGGGGTTTCTCGATAAATGATTTTGCCCGTTACCATCCGGGTGGCGCCATTGGAAAACAACTTTATCTTCGTGTTCAGGATTTGTCTGTAAATAATGAAGTACCAAAAGTCCAGATACATGATAACATAAAAACTGTGATTGTGGAAATCACCTCAAAGCGTTTGGGTGCCACGGCGGTAATGGATGGTTCAAAACTTTCAGGGATTATTACTGATGGAGATATCAGAAGAATGCTTCACAGAAATGTTGAATTCAGCGGATATGATGCCGCCGACATTATGAGCGCCAATCCTAAGACCATTGAGAAGGAAGCATTGGTTTCTGATGCTCTCAACCTGATGCGACAGAACAATATTACGCAATTGTTGGTTGTTCATGAGGGTAATTATGTAGGAGTCATACACTTGCATGACATTTTAAAAGAAGGAATAATATGATTAAACAGATGGAAGGTAAAAGTCAAAAGATTGAAGAATTCAATGCTTACAGGCAGAAAATGAACGAACGTATTCTTGCATCCGATAATAAATTAATAAAGAGGATGTATAACATGGATACAAACGCATACATGGATGGTGCACTTGATGTAAAAACCAAAGAAATGATGGGGCTTGTTGCATCTTTGGTACTGCGCTGTGACGATTGCATCAAATATCACCTGATCAGATGCAGGGAAAATGGTCTTACAGAAGCTGAGCTTTTCGAAATTTTAGTAATTGGTAACCTTGTTGGAGGCTCCATTGTGATACCTCATACACGAAGGGCAGTAGAATTCTGGGACGAATTTAGTATCTCCTGAAAGAATTCTTTGAAATACCAACCACTATTCATCTGATCATGAAACTGATCCTACTTTGAATAATACACTGCAGATATTATTGCTGCGAACTAAACCATAAAAAATCAACTGGCCGAAGGATCAGATTATAATTTCACGTCCGGCAGATCAACGAACTATCGTATATACTGCATCAGCAACTATCAATCCCTGAATTCATGATACTGAGAACAGATAACATCGTTAAGAAATACCGCAACCGTACCGTGGTCAATAATGTGAGTATTGAAGTCAACCGTGGGGAAATTGTGGGGCTACTTGGGCCGAATGGTGCCGGAAAAACCACTTCATTTTATATAATTGTCGGTTTGATCAAGCCATTATCGGGTCGTGTATTTCTTGATAGCAAAGAGATTACAGATGAGCCGATGTACAAACGCTCACAACTTGGCATAGGATATCTTGCACAGGAAGCTTCAGTTTTCAGAAGATTAAGTGTTGAAGACAACATAAAGGCCGTGCTCGAATTTACCTCTTTGAACCGTGACCAGCAACATGAACACCTCGAATCATTGCTTGATGAATTTGGTTTGCAGCATGTAAGAAAAAACCTTGGCATTATGCTATCCGGAGGTGAACGTCGCCGTACAGAAATTGCCCGTGCACTTGCCGTAAATCCGAAGTTTATGCTGCTGGATGAGCCTTTTGCAGGGGTTGATCCTATTGCCGT
Source organism: uncultured Bacteroidales bacterium (assembly GCA_964419945.1). Taxonomy (GTDB): domain Bacteria; phylum Bacteroidota; class Bacteroidia; order Bacteroidales; family JAAYJT01; genus JAAYJT01. Next base: position 9,247 of record CAYQRU010000020.1, read on the forward strand.
GGAAGACATTCAAACCATTGTCACCAAACTCAAAACCAAAAATATTGGAATCCTGATCACTGATCATAATGTGCATGAAACACTAAGTATAACCGACCGTGCTTATTTGCTTTATGAGGGCGCTGTATTGAAATCTGGTACGGCGGAAGAACTGGCAAAAGATGAGCAGGTTAGAAAGGTTTACCTGGGAAAAAACTTTGAACTCAGGAGGTAGTACATAATTCAATCAATATAGTCTGTCTGAACTGCAATATTGTTTACCAGGAAATTCTTTTCAAAAAAGTTATACACCATGCTGGATAACGCTGGTTTATCCATTTCAATGAGCAAGCGGGTAATTTCCATGATATCGTCTTGCTCAGGAACAGAAAATGTACCATTTACCGCAAGTTCATCCAATAATTCAACTGCTGACGACCATCCTTCCTTTACAAGGGTAAATGCTATTTGTTGCGTGGGTGTTATATGAAAAGATTCTACCTCAAGTACTTTCTGAAGTTGGGTTAACACTTCATTGTAAATCTTTTGATTGGTGTTATTCAGAACAATAATGGCATCGCCACGTCGGATATACCTGGTAAAACCAGTTCGAAATCCTTCCCATAAACCATGATGATAAACGAATCGTTCACCATCATTATTCCCAATGCGAAATCCAAATCCATAAGGTACACTGTAACGCTGATTCAAAAGCGCTGGTTCGTAAGCTTTTTCCAGTGTTGATGGACGGATGATTTTTGCCGAATACAATGCCTGATCCCACTTATACAGATCTTCAATTGTTGAATGTATTCCCTTGTCACCCAAAATCTTATCAAAAAGTACAGGAGGATTTGGAGAAGAGCCCTTCCGGGCATATTTATGACCTGCTGCAACACGGTGACCCTGCAATACTGAATCAATCAATTCTACACTTGTGAAAGTATTTCGCATATCGAGCGGTTCAAAAATATTTTTACGTAAAAACCTGGTAAAACTTTGCTGTGAAATCCTTTCGACTACAGAAGCCAGCAATGCATATCCGGTATTGGAATAACTGTGTCTGCGCCCGGCACGAAAAAGCTGAGTTGCTTTTTTATCTTTCAGTGTGACAATCATGTCCTGATTGGAGGGGTAATACGGCAACTCCCAAATTTCTTCAAGCAGCCACATATAGTTTGGAAGGCCAGAAGTATGATTTAGCAAATGTCTGATTGTGATGTCGTTGAAGGTAATTTCCGGAATATATTTTTGTATGGGGTCATCAAGGTCAAGCTGTCCGCGTTCATATAATATGAGGATTGCCACGGCAGTGAACTGTTTACTTACTGAAGCCAGCTCAAATGCTGTTTCCGGAACCAATAATTCCCGGGTTTGCCAGTTGCTGTAACCCTGACAATGTTCATAAACGATCTGGTGGTTTTTAACAACCATCACATTGCCATTGAACCAGGGAAAGCGATTCATCACCTCATCAAATTTTTTCACCTGTTCGTGTAAAATCATGCGAAACAACCGGTTTTCTTCTCTTGAAGAAAGAACTTCCATGTGGTGTGGAAGGGCGCTTCGTGAAAGCTTTTCAGGAACAGTTGCCAGCAATAAAAAGACAAAAACAGTAAGAATTATCTTAAATGAAATAGATCTGGAATAATTCATTGATCAGCCTGATATTTTAAGGCAGCAAATGTAAAAAAATTAATAATAATGGCGCCTGTTCCTGAGAACAGGCGCCATGACCCAGATATGGCTCAATCTATATCAGGGGTCAATATCTTTTTACTTCAATTTTTGACACTGCAACATCGACTATGATCGTTATTTTATTGAGGCTATCTTCATAATTTTCAGTAATGAAGTTATCGCTGCTGGTTTTTCTGAAATCCTTCATATCCCGGCCTGATAAAACGGTATTGGTTTGAACCCTGCAACCTGAATTTATTGGTACTTCGATGACGATGCTGGATGCACCGGCATCTATCTCAATCCTGGTATCGGGATGCCGGTCTCCTAATTTTAGCCGGATAGAAGATGCCCCTCCATCAATCTCAATATTCTTTGTTTTAAACGGGCTTAAATCCAAATCAATGCGTGCAGCACCAATATTCATATCCATCTTCCAGATTGGTAGCTCACTCAGTTTGATATCTACCTGATGCGTAATTCTTTCGCCACGGATTGTAGCTTCTTCCAGGGAAAGATCAACAACATAGGAATCGCCTGTTTCGTGTGATGTCAGACTGTAACTGCCGATATTTCCTTCCTTATTTACTTCTATTAATTCAGTAGTAATTTCTTTTAATTTAAAGGTTCCGGCCGCAGCATCCAATTTCAATGTGGCATTTTGAATCTCAGGACTGTAAGGAAAGAATAAATACTGGCTTTTCTCTTCACGCTCTTTCCCTGCGCTGTCTTTATCTCTATTACGCCATGAATCGCTCCGTGAATCATCACGATAATGTTTCTCATACCATGGAAAACGAAAATCTATCCAGTCCCTTTTGTCGTATCTGTGTATAAGGAATACCCCGGTTACAACCACTGCAAGTGAAAGCACCAGTTTTATCAATCCCTTTATTGGGAGAATTGAAATACCCCACAGCACAATCAATAATGGCCACAGGTTTAGAAACTGGAACCAGCTAAAATGAAAAATATCCATGTTCCTTAATATAAAAAGGAGACCGATAAATACCAGGATAATTCCCCAGAAAACTTTTTTGTAATTCATACTGTTATGGTTTTAAGGTAGTTATTTAATTACAGAAAAATTAAGCCTGATTGTTTCTTGCAGCGTTAATGGAGGTGATAATCAATACCACTCCTGCTACCACAAGAATAAAAGGCCACAAGTCCCGGAAATAGATATCCGGAATCATTCGGGTTGCAAGGATCAATGCACCAACACCAATAAGAATTACACCTCCGACAAGACTACCAGTATATCTCCGGGTCGTAATATCCTGATAGTCTTTCTTAGTATTGTCCGGAGTTGGATTGGTATTGGCTTCAGCAGGATTTGGATTACTGCTTCCAGGTTCAGGTTGTGCCGGAGGCGAACCGGTATTAAACATGGTGGATGTATATGGCCTTTCGGGGACTGCAATCCACAATACCAGGTAAATTATTAATCCGCCACCACCAAAAATTAACGCTAAAACAAAAATCACACGGATAATCACCGGATCAATATTAAAGTATTCAGCGATGCCGCCCGCAACACCTCCAAATACTTTCTGCGTCGTACTTCTGTATAATCTTGAATTGTTCATTTTTCCTTAGTTTTTATTTTTGTAAGATAATTTTTCAACTACTTTGACGATCTGAAAATTCAAAGGTTACAATTCATACATGCTGCATGAATATATCAGCCTAATCTCCGATGCACCCGTATGACCTGAACAAAACAAACCAACGGCACTAAATACAGCAAACTTCATAACTGCTTTTGACTATATAAAAAAATGATCCCTGTATTATTTCCCCTGCCGGCGGGTAACCCTTTTCGCAATGTGAATGCTTGCCTCGTAAAGCACCATCAAAGGAATACTTACCAGGATCTGGCTGAAAATATCAGGCGGAGTTATTATGGCTGCAATGATCAGCACAATTATCAGTGTATATTTACGGTTCCTGCGCAAAAATTCTGGTGTGACAATCCCGATACGTGTAAGAAAATAAATAACAACAGGTAACTCAAAGACAAATCCAACTCCCAGGGTAACTGAAATCACCGTTCCTATATAAGATTGCAGGGAGATCTGGTTCGCCACAAAACCGCTAACCTGGTATGTTCCCAGAAAATTTACCGTGAGCGGAACGATGATGAAATAACTAAACAATACTCCTGTAAGAAACAACATTGAAATAACAACAACTGCCCGTTGACTGTATATTCTTTCTTCAGGTTGGAGTGCCGGATCAATAAACTTCCAGAACTGGTAAATTACATATGGAGAGGCAACAATAAATCCTGCAGCCATACTCACGTATACATGTGTAAGAAACTGCCCTGACATTTGTATGTTGATAATCTGCAGGGAGAGATTTTCGATACAAAGAGATTGCATGGATAAAAACTTTCCCAACCGACAGAGCAAAACATTTGTGATAAACCCTGAATCCTTTGGTGCCAGGATTATATTGTCGAAAATAATACTGCGGTTCACAAATGCTGCTATCGTAAACACCGTAATACCAAACACCGATCGCACAATCGTTGAGCGAAGATCTTCAAGATGCTCCCAGAAACTCATTTCGGTATTTATATCTTTTTTACTACTCACCTTACAATTTTTATTTCATTACATATTCAGAACACATTTTGAGAAGGCAAAAAAGCCTTATTTTTCCTTTATAAACCTTCCCTCATCTTCAAATCCATCTTATCACTATCCTGAAATATTTCCTCCCATTTTCCTGCATTTGCGAGCATCTGAGCAACAATTGTTAACGGTCGGCGAAACAATTCTCCGGGTTTTATACTCTCTTCCAGCATAGCCGGCAGTGCCTGAAAGGCAAGAGAAACAGCACTGTAAAGCTGCCTGAATCCCCTCCGAAACAGAAATAAGCGAATCATTGGATTTCTCAATTCATGCGAAATTCCTGAAAATGCTGAGATAATCAGCATGGCCCGGATAAGCATATGTAATCCTGCCATCCATCCCTTATAATCAAAACTGCCAGCGGTTTCATCTGTGCTGCTCCAGAAAAATCCCGCCAAAATTATAGTTAATAACAATTGCACCCATAAAAATGGCTTTCTGATCCGGCGCCATGACAAAGGATACCGGATCATGCAAAAGAATACATATGCAGCCACCCATGGTAAAGCAAAAGAAATGTTGAAGTTATTCAAAAGTAAAATTCCCGCAGGAATAAGCAGTATGTGCAACAATAGCAGCAAGGACGAAAACCTGGGATTGTTCTTATCGCTGTCTATGTTTTGCCTGCTTAATTTCCTGGCTTTGCTGACATCGGGTAAAACTGTTTTATATCGTTGCCCGATCATGAAACCTGTCACTGCTGCAACCATTCCCCATGCAAAATACATCAGAGCAATCACGATTATCAGAATCAACGGATCAGAACTGGTATAACCTATTTGCCTTGCAGCAAAATCAAAAATGTTCATATATAGCTTCACAAGGTTAAATCCAAATATTACAAGCATGCTGAATAACTTGTATGCGAATGCTGATAACACGCTGATCCCTCCGGCCAACATAACAGAGGGAAGATTTTTTCCCAGCAAGCGTAAAAACATGTCAAGAAGAAACGCTTCCATGGTAATGCTGATCATGGGTCCAAGAATGTTGGCACTGGGTGATATTGATTTCATCAGCGCACAAATAATCCCGGCGCGCCAAATCAGGCCGCGTTCAGGCCACATACGATAAAAAGCCACCATCAGCATAACCCCAAAAGATGCCAGCACAGCGCCGGCGAAAGGAATCCGAATATTGTGCAAAAAGCTTCCTACAATAATCTCAACCGAAGCCCAAAGCCCTCCGGCTACCGCTGCTTTTAGCCATAGTGGACTGAGTTTGGCTGCGTGTTCAGGAGCTTCGTTCATGGGACAATTGTGTTCTGTTGCATTATCATGCTGGCTATATTCTCGTTGACCCGGGCCAAAAGTTTCCTCCTATAATTATCCGAACTAAGTGATACTTAATTCTTCTCTCAATTCTAATAATACCTGTCCTGGATTCGTAAGGGAAATATCCCAGATTGAGCGGGGTGTAATATTGAATTTGCCGCATATATCATTTATGAAAGTCTTTCTTGCTGTCCATATCATGGCCAGAGGTGGATTCAGCAACAGTTTAGCAATAGCATCTGCCCAACCCTTGTTTTCTGACTCAAGACCCCCTACTTCATCTATAAAAGTAATTGTACGTGATCCGCAAGCATTTTCCAAAATATTGCTGCCAAGTTTTAAAGCCTGATGTTTGAAAAAGAAATGCCGGTACTGCAAATCACCCTTTTCTGAAGACAGGTTGCACAGAATTTCCCTGTAAGCCCCATTTATTTCGACAATATCAAATCGTGAGCGCACTTGTTGGTTCCAATAACCTTCAGCATAAAAACCACTGCATTGATAGCCGTTATTCCTGAGTTCAACCGCCAGTTCTTTAATAAAAGTGGTTTTACCTTCACCCTGATTACCACTAATAATATAAATGAGTGTTTTCATAACGTACGGGGAATAAACAGACAACTATCACCATAACTTAGAAAACGGTAATCCTGGTTCAGGGCATATTGGTAAACCTCGCGCCAGTCGTTTCCGATCAATGCAGCAACCAGTAAAAGCAACGTACTCTTTGGAAGATGGAAATTCGTGATCAAACCGGAACATATCCTGAATTGATATCCCGGAGCAATTATCAGCCCGGTAGAGGCATGTAACACATTGCTTTTATGCATGTCAAGATAATTGAGCAATGCATACAGGGCATTTTCAACTGAAATCTTTGCATCACCTGCTCCATAAGGTTCCCATTGCGTAGTGACCAGCCTGGTCTGAACTCCCTGCCCCAATATCCTTGCACCTAACCAGTAAATGCTCTCGAGTGTGCGCATGGAAGTCGTTCCGACCGGAATTATCAGCTTATTATTGCAGACAAGAAGCTTGAGAATCAACTCACGGGTCACGATATAATTCTCGAAATGCATATTATGCTGGCCTATTCTCTCAGAACTTACGGGCTTAAAAGTTCCAGCACCCACATGCAAGGTAATCCACTGCTTTTCGATCCCTTTTCGCTCCAGCGATTTGAAAATTCTGTCAGTAAAATGCAACCCTGCAGTTGGAGCAGCTACTGATCCCTGTTCCCGTGCAAAAATAGTTTGGTATCTGATTTCATCATCCTCATTATCAATTCTACTGATATAAGAAGGAAGTGGCACATGTCCGCATGTTTCCATCACTTCCAGAAAGTTTAAAGAAGGATTATTCCATGTGAAACGAACAATCACCGTATCTTTTTCAGTATGGATTTTTTCAACACATAACGATACTTCTCCTGCAGGTGACGTAAAAATTAGTTTCAATTTGCCATGCTTCCACTTTTTGGCATTTCCCACATAACATTTCCAGTAACATACACCTGATGAAGTAAAAGAATGCTGAGAATCGTCAGCAGGATAAACCGGTTCAAGGCAAAAAATTTCAATTTTAGCTCCGGTTGTTTTATGAAACAGTAACCTGGCGCGTATTACTCGTGTATCATTTAAGACAAGCAGCGTTTCGGGCGGTAATAAATCAGGTAAGTCGGAAAATGCAGATGAAGCTGTTTTCCCATCTTTGTAAAACAGTAAGCGGGAATCATCTCTGTTTCTTAAAGGATACTGTGCTATATGCCCCAATGGCAAATGATAATCATAGTCTTCTATACGGAGGCTTCGTGGATCACTCATTGATAAACCAAAATGAGCACCAAAAGTATTGAATTTATTTTTTTTATGGGTTATTAAACAAACAATGGGTATTAACTTTGGATTTTCATAGATGGACTCAGACCAGTGACTATCTGGTAAGCAAGACTCAGCTTTTTCCCTTACATCTGAATAAGTCGCTGAGATCAATTTCCTTTTCGTAATAATGGATCACATCATCCAGTTCAACAAGCTCTATCTTATCAATTTTATTACCATTCTGACGATACCACAGCTCAACATAAAAATCGCCCATACAGTAAAGCTTAACAATATAGAAAACGTAAATACGGCTGATAAGCTCCTGACCATGCTCAAGTACGGCACCTGCTCGTTCCAGTAAAGATAATTCAATAAATTCTTTCCTTGAAATCATAAGATATGTGATTTTATTCTCCCTGTGCGGCTAATCATGTCAAAACAAACGATCTACCTCACTGCGGTACCTGTTTCTTATATCGCTGAGGTGATGGAAGTTTTGCTTCCTGTCGTAGATTCGAACCATATTAATCAGACCCGATTTCTGGTAAGCAGATGCCAGTGCTGCATCGAATATCTTATGGTTGCAATTGTTTTTTACAGTGCCTGTTATTCTTTCAAAAGTATCCCAATCAATCCGTTTTGGAATGGTAATATAATGTGTATCTGCTAAATCGTTATCTTTAAAAATGAATTCACCAACAGCGGTCAGATCGAAAAACTTTGTAATTTTTATCAGGCTGTCATATACAGGTACTTTCCGGTTGGGAACAAATTCAAAACCATTTCTGGCGTATAGCCCTATAAGTTCCGGAAGTGTTTTGTAATCATCAATCTGCAAGCGAATGCATGGTACAACTTCATTGCTTAACGTAAGATGCCCCGGGACTGCATCAAATGAAAAGTGGAGTTTTGTTTTGATAAAGGAAGTGACATTGATGATGTTATCGGGTTCGCAAGAATTTGTTTGACGCAAAATAGCAAAAATCCAGCGGGGTAAAAGGTCCTTCTCATGCGAAGGGATTTCAAAATGATCATAATATCCCGGAAGGGGATCCTTATCTTCCAGTAACAACTCCGCAAAGTTAACTTCCCATTCAAGAGTGGCAAGCTTTTCCCTCTTCCATAAGGTGCCGATTGATTGAATTATATCTTTCATTTATCTCGTCAGGTTTAATGATTCAACTTAATAACAAGCAGAATGGGATTGTGTTTAATCAGAAACGTGATCCAATAGCTTTAAGAGCAAAAACAACAGGAGGAATCATGATTATTAGGGTAATTAACAGATTGATTGACTTTCCTGAAGAGAATTAATGGCCGGTTACTTCTTTCTTGAAGTCATTCACAAAAAAGTTGCTGCAAACCAGTAATCTTTTCCGATCATGTCCCAAAATAAATGTTCATTTGCATGATAAGTTCAATGCAATATAACATACCAATAGGTAGCGCTGCACAAATATACACCTTACACTAAAAGATTGCGGCATGTTTAACCAATTGTGTATCAACTTCTTTATAAGAGATGCAATCCCACACCGGGCATACATGTCTGCAAAGCATGCAACCGATACAACGGTCTTCATCAACCGAAGCCTTCCTTGTTTCGGAGCTAAAAATGATGGCCTGGTTGGCTCCATCATGGCAGGAAATATAACATTGACCACAGCCAATACATTTTGATTGATCTATTTGCGAAACCGCCTGGTATCGTGATTCAAATTCGGAGGGATCAACAATTTTCTGAGCTGCTTTACCGATAATTTCATTTAAAGAACGAAAATTGCGATCTATCATAAAGTCACTCAATCCTTCAATCATATCTTCCACAATACGGTAACCATATCTCAAAATACCAGTGGTTACCTGCAGATTCGTTGCTCCAAGTAATAGAAAATGCAGCGCATCTATCCAGGTCTCAATGCCACCTATTGCACTGACGGGCAATGAAAGCGCCTTTGAATTGTAAAGTTCGGAAACAAAACGCATTGCCACGGGTTTAACAGCATGTCCTGAAAAGCCTGTTGGTGAAGAATGCCCATGAATATCCGGGAGAGGTATAAATTCAGAGATATCTATATCGCTGATCGCCCGTATAGTATTGATGGCTGAAATGGCATCAGCACCTCCCTCTTTGGCTGCGAGGGCAACCGGAACCATATCGGTAATATTCGGTGTCATTTTTGCCATTACCGGCAACCTGCTAGCTTTTTTCACTACTTCGGTAAAAGCAGCTACGGCATGAAAGTCCTGCCCGGTTCTGTGCCCTGCACTCTTATGTGCCATCTGAGGGCAGGAAAAATTCAGTTCCAACATATCGGCGCCTGCATCTTCTGACATCTTTGCCAGCTCTGACCAATCCTTATCTGTATAACCAAGAATACTCGAAATCAATATCTTGTTTGGATAGTTCTTTTTCAACCAGATAATATCCCTGATATTATCTTCTATTGGCCGGTCGCTGATTTGTTCGACGTTTTGTAGTCCGATAAAGCGTTTGTCGTTATAATGATATGCATTTAGACGAGGTGATGGCATAATGATCTTAAAACTCTTTTCAAGATTAAGGGTTTTATACACAATTCCTCCCCAGCCGGCTTCGTAAGCTCTTGCACACATTTCGGCATGGTTACTCACTGGAGAAGAGGAAAGGCAAAAAGGATTTTCAAAATGGATTCCACAAAAATCAATACATAGGCTGGGGTGGGCTTTCATTATTAGTTCCTCCTCTTTCTGATGTAGTTATGGATACTTAAAGCAGCCTTCTTGCCTTCACCCACGGCCTGAACCACTGTGGAGCCGCCATTTACCACGTCGCCACCCGCAAAAATACCGGGAATATTTGTTTCAAACCTGGCATTTACTGTTATTATCCCTTTTCCATGTGTTTGCAATCCTGTGGCAAGTTGCCCGACTTCCAGGCCAGGTTGGGTTCCGATAGCCTGAATGATCAGATCAGTAAGAATGGAAAATTCTGTTCCGGCAAGGGCCTGCACATTTTCAGGAGAAAAATTCCCGGTTCTTATCCATTCAACTTCCACACCATGTAATTGCAGAATTTTGCCGTTGGCTGCAGTCACCCCGGTTAGCTTTGATCCTGATTTAAAAATGATATGCATGATGTGCGCAAGATTGATTTCTTCATTGTCAGCAGGTAATTCATCCAGGTGCTCCAATGAAATCAGGTAAACTTTTTCAGCCCCACACGCCCGGGCTGATATAGCAGAATCCAGAGCCACACTACCGCCACCAATTACTGCAACATTTTTCCTTTTTAAATCCATACTATGGTGTTGTAATTTTACCTCACTCAGAAAAGTAATATAATCCATAGTATTTGTATAGCCTTCCAACACATCCAGTGTGAATGCATGAGTCAAACCAGTGCTGATAAAAACCGCTTCATATCCTTCGTCTAGTAGTTTTAATGCTGCACCTTCTGTGGTTATTGATGTGTTGAATCGAATATTAACTCCTTGGTTTATAAGGCTTTCTAAATCGCTCTTTAGTGCTTCAACGGGCAATCTGAACTCAGGAATATTCCAACGTGGAACACCGCCAACTGCCTCACTTCGTTCACAAATAGTAACATCATAATCCATTTTGGCCAGCGTTGAAGCGCAACTGATTCCAGCAGGGCCACCCCCAATGACAGCAATTTTACCCGATATTTTTTCACTTTTATCCATGGATTCAAGGCCGTTGCTCCTGGCATATTCTATTGCAAACCGTTGCAAACCAGCAATATTGATTGGATCTTCGAGCACCTTGATACTACAGGCTTTTTCACATAGTTTTTCAACAGGGCAAATATGAGCACAAACGTTTCCTAAAATATTGTTGTTTCGGATAGTTCGGGCGGCGCCTTTATAATTATAGAATTTCATTTGTCTGATAAATTTCCCGGGATCAGTACCAGCCGGACAACCTGAACTGCAGGGTGCATCATGGCACAAAAGGCATCGGTTGGCTTCTTTGATAGCCGACTGCAAGGTAAGAGGCAATCGCATATTTTCAAAATGAGTAATTTTAACAGGATCAACCGGATTCTTCATATTTTCAATTTTATATTATTGACTCTGAGTATCTAAAATGAATTTTATAAAATCATTCTATGAATTGTGATTGTGCGCAATATGAACGATGTAAAAGTACAAAAACAAATTAATGTCAACAGATTGATTACTGTGTAATATGCAACAACCTGACCGCACATTGTTGAAAGTATTATATGTTAGTATGATATTAACAGGTTCTGAGTCTATCATTTACAGAAACTTTCCATTCGTATATAGGAATAAGTGACAAAAGAACAAATGTAATCAGTAAATAGTCTGTAAAGAAATCAGATAGAAAAAAGTTTGCCGCAAGGAAAAAATTCTTCAATCATCTCATGATTCATAAAGACAAACCTTTATATTTGCAAGGTTATCAACTATGTGCCATATTTATAATTTTCCCTGATTGAAACATGTCAATCATTTTCGGATTTCTACCGGTAGTTTTATTCCTTGGATGTTTGTTCCTGCTCGATAGTTTTAAATTGGTTAAGATCCATTTGCTCATATTAAGCCTTTCGTGGGGCATTGTTGGTGCTGCTGTTTCCTTTCTTATAAACAACTATATTTCAACATTTTATAATATCAATTTTGATTCATTTTCAAAATATATAGCTCCTTTGAGCGAAGAGCTGGTCAAAATCGCCTTTATCATTATCCTGGTTAGCACAAAAAGAGTCGGATTTATCATTGACGCATCTATATACGGTTTCGCAACCGGTGCAGGTTTTGCACTTGCGGAAAATCTGTTTTACCTGTTACAACTTGGTAATAGTTTTAGTATTGTTCTTTCGGTTGTAAGAGGGTTCGGAACTGCTTTAATGCATGGGGGTGCTGCGGCGGTTTTTGCCATGATTATGATTGAAGGTGTGCTTCGATCACGTAAAATAATTTATGGATTATTGCCGGGAATTATAGTCGCATATATATTGCACAGCATTTTCAATCATTTTATTCTAAGCCCTTTATTGCAAGCTTTGTTGATGGCAATATTACTGCCACTTGTTTTTTACCTGGTTTTTTCTTTCAATACAAAAAACCTTCAGGAGTGGCTTGAACTGGAGTTCAGCAGTGAAGTGGAAATGCTTCGGATGATCAGATCAGGGCAATTTAGTGCTACCAGAGCCGGTAATTATCTTGCATCACTCAAAAAACATTTTGCTCCTGATATCCTTCTGGATATGTATTGCTTTATAAGTTTGTACATTGAGCTGTCAATTAAGGTAAAACGCAATATTATGTTAAGGGAAAGCGGATTTGTCATCATACCTGAACCTGGCTTAAATGAAAAACTTACCGAGCTGAAGCATTTGCGCAAGCATATCGGAAAAGCAGGAGAATTGGCTCTCAGGCCATTGATTCGATTGAATTACAGAGAACTATGGAAATTAAACCAGCTAAAGAAATAAATTTCCCAACTTTTAATGTAAAACAAAGTATTTCATTATGAATGAAGACGAGTTTACAATCATAAAATTGATTCAACAAGGAGACACCAGGTCTTATAAACAACTGGTGTCGAAATATCAATGGCCGGTTTTTAACCTGATGTTCAACATGACACACAATCGAACATTCGCGGAAGAACTTACTCAGGACGTTTTTGTGAGGGCATATGAAAACCTGCATTCATTTGATTTTAATCACAGGTTTTTCAGTTGGTTGTACAGGATTGCCATCAATCTGGCAATCAGTCAGAACAACCGGATGAAGCGATATGATGATACAGGCCACTTCCCGGATTTGTCCCTGAACTCAGTTGAAGAAAAGCTTATTGGAAATGAACGACTACTGATGCTGCACGACGCGATTGCAAAATTAAATGAAAAGCACCGACCGGTAATAGTACTTTATTATTTTGATCAACTCACCTATGCAGAAATATCAGAGCTTTTGAATATCACTGAAAAGAAAGTGAAATCCCGGCTATTTGAAGCACGTAAAAAGCTGAAGAAAATTCTTGGTAAGAGCAATTATTTTTAATATCATTGTTATGACGATGTCATATAGAAAATTCAAGGAATTATTGAATAAAAAGCTGGATGGAAGTGCATCTGTTGCCGATCTGGTGAAATATGAAGAATATATTACCATGTCGGAGAAAGCACATGTTTATGCCAGTGAAATGGAAAACCTGCATAACCAGTTACAGCAATCCGGATCAAAGCAGCCGGAAATTGATGTAAGCAATAAGGTGATGGATCGAATTCATAAGACCAGATCAAAACCTCGTACTCCCATTGCACTTTTACAAAGCCGAATGTTGTCAATCAACCCAATGTATCTGCAATTTACAGCCTTGTTAATTATTGGATTGCTAATTGGTTCAGTAGCTACTTTTGTAGTTGTTTCCAATCCGTCAGCACCTGATGCACGACTTGCCGGAGGCACGTTTTCTGCAACACCTGGTGGTTCTTTGTACTTCAGAGGTGACACCTGGCAGATTCAGGCCAGTTCTGTGATTATTGATAAGGAGATCAATCTTATGATCAGCTTGAAAACAGAAACTGATCTCGAAGTCAGTCTCCGTTTTGAACCTCGGATCTACAAGCTGGAGAATCACAGGTGCCTGGGGTGCATCATGCCTCCACAAGCTGATTTTAGCAATGGAATGGTGATATTCACGGCATCAGATGAAGTTGTCTATAAAGTAATGCTGATGTATCATCCAGGTATGGGGGTGCCAATAGATATTACAGTTTCAAGGGATGAAGCAGAACTGTATAAAGGTGAAATCATTATCAGGTAAGAACCAAACTACATTGAATTTAAATTTATAGAAATCAAGCAAATGTTAAAATCATACCATGATTATATGATGTGACAGAAATGACAACAACGAAGTGGCTTCTAGTGTATCCTGGCATGTGTATAAGCCTTACAGCAGAATTACTTACCGGTATGTAGTTTATAGGTGCCGGTAATTTCAGTATAGATTAATTGAATGGTTATTTATATGTCCGGACTGCATAACATCGTGAATTAGACATATTTATTAATTAAATTTTAATGATCATCGTAATACATTTTAAAGATGAGCAAAAACCTGGTTACCAGCTTCAGGGTGAAGAAACACCAAACACTGTATGAGGATGCTTACCTCAATTTATTGTGCACTCTTAATCAGATACGTTTTTAAACATTTAATACATTGAACTATGAAAACAAACAAAAGCTTATTAATCGTCATTGGCCTGCTGATTGGTTTTGTGGCAGGCCTGATCGTTGGAATGATTTTCAGCAACCAACGTGTTGATAATAATGATGCAACAGGTACTATCGGAAAAGTTGACAAGTACCGTAATGTGAAAATTACTGAAGCCGATATCGAGCTGCAAAACGAACTGCTGAACGACGAAAAATTGCGGAATGCATTTACAGGCTACATGAATTATGAGTATGCTGCCACAGTTAAATTCTTTGATGATGTCCGGTTTGCTATTGAACAATCCGGCTCTTTACCAGACTTTTTAACGGAAAATGAAAAGGTTGTAGCACAACTTGAAGGTTATGCCAAACTTCTTGAAAACTGCCGGCTTCATCTTTTAGATGCTGTTGTCACAGTAAACGAAATGACTACAAAAGATCAGATTGCTATGAGTGCAGTGCTGAACAAAGCCAATAATGCGCTGATCCAGATTCGACAGGGAAACAAGGTTGCCTTTAACTTTTTATCAGTCGTGGAAACTTTCCTGCAGAATGGAGAAATCGGAACTTTCCCGGAACTCGAAGAAGCTTATTCCAGAATTTTCAACAATCTTGTAACTTCAAGCATGGTTTCGAATGATCGCGTAGCTTTTGAATACCTTCTTTCCAAAAACAGGCTGACCACAAAAAACACGTCCGCGACGCTTGATAATGCTGCCTTAAAAGGATTTGTGCTGAATGACTCTCAGAAACTTAGTTTGTGCAACCTTGAAAAGCTTAATGATTACCTGAATTCCGAAAATCTGAGTTTCCTGGTCAGAGATATTCATAACCTCGGGGCTATCATTTTTTTAAATGCCGAAAAACTGCAGTCGGAAAATATCGGAAGCTTTGGCATAAACATTCCTATTATTGCTTCATTTGATGCAGAAAAACTGGCCTCGTTCAGAAATGCTGAAGAACTTGGAATAATAATCCCCAACATAGAAAATCTCAAATTTATTATTACTAATATAGAAAAACTTAACAGCAATGATTTATTGAGTTCAGAATTATTGAGAGCATTTATCTGACAAAAACAACCAATTTTCTGATTTTACTACCGACCATAACACATGTGATTCGCAAAACAATAACCAGTTTATTGCTTTTGCTTATCATCCTTCAGCATGCTGCAGGACAACCACTGAATAAGCTGGAGAATGGCAAGATTCAAATGGTGTATTTTGGCGATCGCTACGCTTACCTTACACCGCACGCCTTACGCAGCTTCAACAATGCCATTGGATTTCACGAAAAATTATGGAATTACGATGCTGGAAAAGTGTATGTTTTACTGAATGATTTTCAGGACTTTGGCAACGGTGGCGCAGTTACAATGCCACTGAACCAGGTGATCATCGGTATTGGAGCTTACAGTTTCGCTTTCAGTATTATACCGTCGAGCGAGCGATTTCAGTGGCTTTTTAATCATGAACTGACACATGTTGTGATGACTGATAAAGGCAACCGCAAGGATGAATTCTGGCGAAAGACATTATTGGGAAAAATCAGGCGCAACGAGCAATATCCCTTTTCAGCCATATGGAGCTACGTTACCGTTCCCCGGTGGTATGCTCCACGCTGGTATCAGGAAGGTATCGCCTGCTTCATGGAAACATGGATGTCTGGCGGATTAGGCAGGGCCATGGGCTACTATGATGAAATGTATTTTCGGAGTATTGTGAATGAAGATGCACCTATACATTCAGTAATAGGGCTTGAAACCGAGGGTACAGCTCTTGATTTTCAGGTAGGTGCCAATTCATACCTGTATGGTACCCGCTTTGTGACATATCTGGCTAATGAATACGGAATTAAGAAACTGCAGGACTTTTACCTGCGGTCTGACAGAAGCAGAGCATTCTACGGCAACCAGTTTAAGCAGGTTTACGGAAAAACAGTTAATGAAGCCTGGCAGGATTGGATCGTTTTTGAAAAAGACTTCCAGCAAAACAACATTGACAGAATCAGGAAGTTTCCGCTTACCAGCTTCACACCGATTACAAGCCACCCGCTTGGGAGCATGTCCACTTACAGAATGAATCCTTTAACCGGAAAAATTTATACCGCCATCAACCATCCCGGAGTAATTTCACAAATTTGTGAAATTGATATCTACAGTGGTGAGATAAGGAAGATTGCCCAATTGGACAATCCGGCACTGTATTATTCTACCCACCTTGCCTACGATTCTGACAGTAACCTGGTCTTTATCAGCGAACAAACCAACAAATACCGCAGCCTTGTCAGGATTGATGCTGACAGCGGGAAAAAAGAAACACTGATCCGTTATTCACGTACGGGCGATCTGGTATTTAATCCGCTTGACAGAAGTATCTGGGGGGTGCGTCTCGACAATGGCTATTCCACACTTGTGAAGATACCGCCTCCTTATACTGAAATCCTACCCAGGTTTACAGCACCTTTTGGCAAAACAGTTTTTGATCTCGATATTTCTTCGGATGGTGCTTTGTTATCAGCCTCACTATCAGGCATCAGGGGTGAACAGGAACTGGTGGTTTTTGAAATCGAACAACTTGAATCAGGCTCTCAAAATTATCGTACCATAAAATTGCTTGAAGACAACACCCTGACCCAGTTCAAATTTTCACAGGATAACAAATCGTTGTATGGTTCTTCATATTACACAGGCGTTTCCAATATCTGGAAGACATCACTCGAAGATGACACCTTCGAATTGATTTCCAACTCTGAAACCGGTTATTTCATGCCTTTACAGTTTCATCCTGACTCATTGCTTGTGCTGCATTTTTACCGTGATGGTATGATGCCTGGAAGCATACCTGCCAAAGTGATTCAGGATGCCAGTGCAATTGAATTTCTTGGTAACAGGGTAGTTGAGAAGAATCCGCTGGTCGTGGACTGGTCGTTACCTCCTCCATCCCCTGATACAACAAACATCAAAGAGCAGCCTTACAAACCTTTGAAGGAAATGATACTTGTCAATGCGTGGCCAGATATTTCGGGTTATAAAAATACAGTGGTGACAGGTTATCGCATACACTGGCACGATCCGGTTGCCATTAGTCAGATTGATTTGTATTTGGGGATTTCACCATGGAGTTCATTTTCCGATAAACAAAAGATTCATGCCAGTCTAACCTGGAGTTACTGGAACTGGAAAATCTTTTCAACCTGGAACAAAACTGATTTTTATGATCTCTTTGGACCTTCCAAAAGAAGCCGCGCCGGTTATTCCATAGGCATTTCTCATGAAAGGAAATATACCCTGCGCGAACCGATAAAATGGTCGTATGGCTTTGGATTATATACGTTTGGCGACCTGGAAATGCTTCCACAATATCAAAACATCGAAACTCCTTTGAGGAATTTTCAGGCAGCTACTGCAAGCTTCGCGCTATCCAAATTGCGAAGAACACTAGGTGGTGTTGATGATGAAAAGGGTTACAAATGGTCGGTCGAAGGAAGTACTTATTATGCAGGAAAATCATTTTTCCCCTCCATTGTTTCCAACCAGGATGTCGGGTTTCTTGTACCCTGGGTTCGAAATACCAGTTTCTGGATTCGTAACAGCCTCGGCCATGCATTCGGCGACAGTTTATCTTCAATGGCGTATCTGTATCTGGGTGGCTTCCGCAACAATTATATTGACTGGCAGGAAGCCAGACGTTACAGGAACTACCTTTCATTTCCCGGATCCGGAATTGACGAAATAAGAGTGAACAATTACGTAAAAACTATAGCAGAATTTAATTTCAAGCCAATCCGGACACGTGATGCAGGAATGACCTGGCTATATCCAACATTTATTTACAGCTCAGTTTTTAGCACCCATTTGATTACTGACCCGGTTGGTAATGATAACACCAGAAATATTTTCAATGTCGGATTCCAAACTGATATTGATGTTGTACTATTCTCTTACCTGAAAACGACCTGGTCAGTGGGATATGCTCGAGTGCTTGAGAAAAATCACAGGTTTAGGGGGAAATGGATGTTTTCAATAAAACTGCTGGGCAGTTGATAATGTCAATATTTAAATGCCTTAAAAAGCAGTATGGCGACAGAAATTAAATCAACAACCTCCTCCTGAAGTAATTACCTGTGTTTCGATGATCTTTGGTTTTGAAGACGATGGTTGTGTGGCATGCTGCGGTATTGCTTTGAAAAATCTGGTATAATCGTATTGGGCTTTTTCGCTGTGCGTAAAGGCATTGAATGGCTTGTAGTTTTCCAATACGTTTTCTCTTGTAAAAGTATAATCGTTGGCCATCACCATCACATTTCGAAATCCTTTGCCCGCAAGCAATAAACCAGCAACTGAAGCCTGCGATTCCTTTCCCGAAAAAAGCAAAACAGGTTTACCGGACTTCATTTGTTTCAATGAATTTCTTTTCAGTAATTTATCCAATGGAATATTTACCGCTCCCGGCAAGCTGCCGCGGTTGAATTCTTCGATTGTCCGCAGGTCAACCAGTAGATAGTCCTGTAAACGATTGTTTTCAATCAGACTCTGAAGATCAACAGGCATGACCCATCGCTTCTCGTTACTGGCTTCTCCCAGCATATCTGCGTTACTGATTTTGTATGCGGGTCCGGCGATATACTGGAAAATCATGACCAAAACGACAATCCCGATGAAAAGTAATGCGCCGGTCTTAAGCAATTGACTTTGTGAGTTCTTCATGTTCAAAATATTTTGATAGTTAACACCCGCCGGATGCCGGTTTTTCAATTTCCACAACTTTGATTACGGGTGAAGATGATTTTTCTAATTTTTTGACAGCCTTACCCGACTTAAAATAATCTTTTGCTTCTCTCCTGAACCTGGATGTGTGCATTTCGATACAGTCCGGTCGTTTCCTTTCCGGATTGATTTCTTCAAGAAAAATACTGTTCAGGAAATTATTGAGGCCTCCTTCCAGTACTTTCAGATTTTTGTATCCTGCACGGCGGGCGATCAGCCAGGCTTCTTCAGCATGGGTGTCAGAAAATGAAAACAATGCAATTTTGGAATCAGGATTCTCAAAAGTTGATTTCCATTGACGGTTTAATATTTCATTCAAAGGAATGTTGATAGCAGTAGGAAGGGTAAAACGCGCAAAATCATCAGGCTCTCTGACATCAACAAGCAAAACCGGATACTTTTTGCCCTGCATTATGCTAAACGCCACTTCATCGGGGCAGGTATAATGCTTCCGGCTGGCAATTTCACTGAGTATTGTTTCAGCGTCTGTTTCACTCCATGCACTGCGCAAACGAGGCGGAAGCAGCAGAAGTAAAACCCCTGCAAGGATAACAAGAGATGCAGGTACGACATGCGAAAGTCTTGACTCCCGGATATTTACCGGCGTATCATTGATTCTGTCTTCAATACGCTGTGTGATCAGGAATGCAGCCAGAGCAACCAGGATCAGCATCAATGCGAACCATTCACGACCTAAACCAAGAGAATCAAAAACAAAAATCTGACCCAGGTAATGACCCAGGTATATACTTTCGAAGCTTTCGTAAAACTGACCGAAAAGGAAAATACCAATAAACATTCCCAGCACAAAAAACATGGCATCAATTTTCCCAATTATAGCTCCTACCAGACTTGTGCCGGGACAAAATCCACCCATGATAAATCCAAAACCCATAATCACACCGCCAATGATGGCCGACCAGAGATAAGTGGGATTGACATATAACATGCTGTAATCTATCCATCCCAGGTAATTAAACAACAATAGACCTGTCATAGCTGTGATAGCCGCTGTAAAGAAAACACGCAACACCACAAAATCATAGCCATAGAAAACACCAGCAAGTTTACGCGAAGATGAAAACCCTGCCTGTTCGAGCACATAACCGAAGCCCAGTCCGATCACAAAAGCAAAGAAGAGGTTCAGATCGGGATTAACGAATCCTTGTGGAATGAGTGGTCCCATAGTTTTGCTCCTTTCTAGTTAATCCAAAGTTTTCTGAAAAAATAAGCGATCATATATCCGGATCCAAAAATAGCCATCATAGTCAGAAAGCCGGCTGTTGAAAGTACGGCCATACCTGTCAGGGCGGCCCCACTGGTACATCCCCTTCCAAACTGTGCTCCCAATCCAAAGAGCAAACCACCAATGGTTGCAAAAATGATTCGGGTGGATGAACGGATCTTTGGACCTTTTTCCACCTTAAAAACCAGCCTGCCGGACATTGCCCCTGAAAAAAAAGCACCTGCAAGAACGCCAAGTGTCAGATAAACAAGCCAGTTTTTCATAGGACCCGGGCCTTCACGAAAAAACTCAGCATAAAAAGGATGAGATCTTGCATACTCAGGTGCAGCATTCGCCACCGACGAAATCACAACACTTTTGATTGCTCCGCTTGCACCTAATCCACGGCCGGTAACAAAAAAAGCAGCAAGCAACACCAAACCCAGAAGAAAACCCGCCAGGTAAGAGTTCATGTAAGAAGTTGGTTTTGTTTCCATAACTGATTCTATGTTTAACTTTTGATAGAATATCTCATGGGATTTCAATTATCTTCAAAATTCCAGGTTTTCAAAAATTAAATACTTCTCAAGTATTAAATAATTATATTTCAATTTTTTAACTCCATTAACAACCTCCCGTAACCTTGACTTTTTCTGTTTCAATCAATCCGGGTTTTTCAGGCTCAGCAACTTCACCACGCACCACCGGTAAATTCTGGATCAGGTTTTCCGTAAAAGTTCTTGTAGGCCTCGGCTCGGTTTTGGCCATTACGTCGTGAATGAAGGCGTTGGCTCCGTACATCAGTGACTTTGCATCGTATCCCAGCATGCGCAGGTAAGCGACAACAAAAGTGCTGTGCTGCCCCGAATAGCAATACACAACAATAGGTTTATCAACAGGAAGTGTATTCAGATACATATCATATTTCAATGATTCTTTGGGCTCGTAATGAACCGCGCCTGGCAGATGACCGTTACTAAAATATTTATCTTCAGGCCAGTAGCAGATGGTATAGTAAGCTTCCGGATTTTTCAACCATTCATCAATTGTAATATTAAAATTTACAGGATGTTGTAATGCCTGGTATGCCTGTTCGAGGGCAACAGAATGACCGGAATTCCCAACGGCACTGATCACCGGAAGATCTCCTGGTTCGTTCATTGGAAAACCTTTGATTTCTAACTTACCAAGGAGTTTATTGCTAATGTTTGCAAGCCAGAATTTCCCGGCTATGTTACGATCCCACCCACTCATTCCAAAACGGATCGCGAAAACATTATTATAACCCAGTAAGCGCATGACGCCGGTAACGTAGCCTGAAATACTCAGATCGTTACAGACGAAGAATATACTTTTGAAAGATGAAGGTACTATCTTACCGATAAAAAAACTGAGGACCTGATCCGGAGGTATATTCACTGAGTGTTCGATATGGCCTTCATTAAATTCCTCAGGTGGGCGAAGATCAATCACCAGAATATTTTCATTGCGCATAGAATATACCACCTGGGCATCAATGATAGAAGGAATTTCCGGACTACTGATATAACTACCTGTTTCTTTCATCCAGTCAATGAGTAGCATTGTTTTATCAATGTCACCGGACCGGGCTTCACCGGAAGAACTTTCATTACGGCATGATAACAGAGCGAAGAACAAAAGACAGATAAAATTCATTATCAGGGCTTTGCGAAAAAGGTAGGTACACATGGTTGGGAAATTCATCCTAAATACTTTAACTATTTATAGCAATCAACTTTTGGTATGCAATTATGTGTTCTTGTCACTACTATCTGCATTTTCTTCGTCTAACTCCTCCCAACCTGTGATCATAGCCTTCAGGTTCGAAGTGATGGTATGTCCTGTAGTGATCAGGTAAAGGTGTACAACAACAAAAGCGATAAGCAGAAATGCTCCCAGAGTGTGAAGCAATGCAATGGTTTCCAGACTCTCGATATTTGCTGAATTGATCTTTCCCGATTGCGGATAACGGAAAAACATATATAACAATCCTGAAATGACCATCACAGGAATGATCAGGATCTTAAGGCCAAGATATACCAGCCGTTGCAAAGGATTAAGTTTACTTAGCAAGGTTTTCTTTGTGGGATGAGGTGCATTGCGGAAAATGCCTGTAACGTAAAATTCTACCTGGGATTTCAGGTTTCTGGAGGTAGGCAGGTATTGTTTCCATTCGCCGGTAGTCAGGTGCCAGAATATCGCAAAGATGATTAAAATAATGAAAGCCCAGGCTGCTTTGTTATGCAGATCAACAGCCGATTCAAAACCGAGTAATGAATAGCTGCTATGAATTTCAAAACCAGTGAGAGCCAGGAAAATAATCAGAAGGGCCTGAGCCCAATGCCAAAACCTTTCAAAAGCTTTATAAACATATACTTTATTGTTATTACTCATGAGTTGTTTGTTGTAATTATTGTGTATGATTTTTCCTGCGTGCAATAATCCTTACTGAACCATGTGCCAGGATTCCAAGAAAAGAAAAAAGGATCAGCAACTTTCCAAAAGTATCAATTCCAGCATTATAATCACGGCCAGGCATATAAAAATCTTTAAGGTTAGCGACTCTCCCATCATTCCTTGTGTGACAATCATTGCATTGCAATGACTCACTGGCTGGTGAAACCATATGGTTGACAGGCAAAAACATCTCGGTAGGGATGAAATCGTGCTTTCCACTGTAAGGCAACTCCAGATATTCCATGCCGGTGCGCAGGGCAGCTTCCCAGTCGAGATCCACCCATAAAGCACCTTTGTTTGCTTCAGCATCCCATAACTTTGGCTGAATAATGGTAAGGTTAACGGGATCATAAGGTTGTTTTCCTCGATGTACCTTGGTTGGATATATCTTGCTGTTACGGTCCCGGTATTCCCCATTCAGTGTATTGATATTCAAAGGCAAGGCATTAAGGTCAATTTTTTCGGTTACAAGATGATGATCTGCTGTGCCATTAAACCAGATATATTCGGGTTTGACCATTCTTTGCCATGTAAAGTCACCTTTGATGGAAGTATACATTTCATTTCCGAGAGTGTCAAGAACCTGGTATGGAAGCCCATCTTTGCGTTTCGTTGCCGTTGACCAATCCCACTCTGTTTTGGTAGCATTTACCTTGGCATATACTGGTATGTGACAGGTCTGACAGGCAACTTTTACCGTATGTTCATTCAACTTATTGCTGGCGTGGGGAACAAGTGAATGACATTGCTCGCAGGTAGCACGTTGCGTATTTGAAGATGAAACGCCGTAATATCTGCCAAGCATCTGGTGATTTTCGGCGGTATGGCAAGCCACGCATTGCATATTCATTCCATCCACCCCCATGTGCACATCAATGGATTTATCGGCAGTAAGCAATGCCATTTCAAGATCGCCATGTTTTACATTATTTCCTCCCCCACCATGAAAATGACAATACCCGCAGTTATGACGCGTAGGTTTTCCTACATTGGCAAGGATTTTTTTGTAATCAGGAGCATTCCCGCCCATGGGAGGATAGCCGGCAGCACCTTTGGCTTTTTCATAAGTTCCTGAATTATCATGACAGATCAGACAATCAATATTGTATTCGTTGGTAAAATCAAAGGTTTTATCTTTCCAGCCATATCCTATATGGCAGCGGTTGCATGATGCTTCGTTTGATGCGATACCAGTACAAAAATTGTTGATCAGTGTTTTTTTTCCCAGATAAGTTACTCCCTTACCAGGAATAAAGGCTTCACGCTCCCACCTCCAATGGGCATTGCCCAGCACCTCCCGGCCCCGTTCGGTATGACACGAAAGGCAGGCGGCTGTAATCATGTGTGGATTGGTAAATTTTTGTTGAAGGACCGCATGTTTGCCATGATCAACTCCGGACTTTGGAATCTTAGCGTATTCGTCCCTGAGAGCGGTCAGTAGTGTCTGATCCGGTGCAGCCTCCCGCAACACCACCGTGATAATTATCAATGGGGCAACTACCGCAAGCAGAAAGGTAATAATGGTTCGTAAATTCTGCATAATCATATATCTATGCTGCTAATTTATTGTTTATTGAAGGTTGCTTTTCATGTCAATGCTATAAGAAGCTGTAATCGTATGCAAAAATATGCATAAGTTATTTATCAGAGATTTTATATCCGACTTTTTAAGGGTCGCGATTCGTCTTTCTGATGCCTGACAAAAATTACAGTGCCAAAAATAGTGCTGCTTGACGAATAAACTTATTTTCGCGGAAAAATCAGATGTCACGCATGTACAAACATATACCAAATCTTCTAACATTAATGAATATGTTATGCGGATGCATATCCATTGTCTTGATATTCAATGGTGTATATACGCATGCCTCTGTCATGATTTTTATTGCCGCTGTCTTTGATTTTCTTGATGGCACTGCAGCCCGTTTGCTGAATGCGAAAAGCGACATAGGCAAACAGCTTGATTCCCTTTCGGATGTGGTTTCTTTTGGTGTGGCTCCTGCAGGGATTCTATATGTTTTTATGGTGAATGCTTCGCCTTTTTCCACCGCAGAATTCGTTGAACTCAGCGCGGTTCCAGCTTTTTTAATCGCTGTCTTCTCAGCCTTGCGCCTTGCCAGGTTCAATATTGACGATTCACAAACGTATTCATTTAAAGGTTTGCCCACTCCTGCCAATGCTTTGTTTATAGCATCCCTGCCGTTTATTCATTTAGAGTCAGATTTCGACAACTCTTTCTCAACCCTGATGCACGGTTTGACAACAAACTATTTAATTTTGCTTGTTATGACATTCATACTCAGCGTATTGCTGGTTTCAAACATTCCCCTGATGAGTTTGAAAACCAAATCATTGCATTGGAAACACATCAGATTCAAGATTATTTTTCTTATTATGGCCCTGATCATGGTGATCATTGCTGGTTTTAGTACGGCACCATTGATTTTAATGTCTTACATTATTGTGTCGTTAATTGATTACTACGTGCCTAACAACAATCAAAAGGTATAAGTACATTACTTCGTAATGCATTATAAACTGCGAAACAATTTAACAAGCTCTTTATAAGTAACGTAACCACTTACAAGATACATTCCTTCCCCAGGAAACTGCTGAATATCCTGCACAATTCATCCGGAGCGTCGGCATGAACCCAATGGCCGGCACCCTCAATGGTTTCAATAAAGGCGTTGGGAAAATATTTATAAATGAGAGCTTCATCTGCGTCGGTGATATAGTCAGATATGCAACCGCGTATAAATAAAGTCATGCCCGGAAACATACCCTCATGAATCAACCCGGCAGTTATGGATTCCATGTTGGCTGCAATATCGCGGAGGTTGATACGCCAGGCCAGCCGCCCCCTGTTCTGCCGGTAAAGGTTTTTCAGGATAAACAATCGCATTTTTTCACTGGTGATTCTTTCTTTCAGTTTTTCCTCCACATCCTTGCGGTAATCAATTTCATCAAAATTGACTGATTCCATTGCCTGTATTATTTGATTATGTGTATCACGTACCGGGTAAGCTCGCGGGCTGATATCAATAACTACCAGCTTATGAACCATATATGGATATGCCAATGCAAAGTTCATGGCCACTTTCCCTCCCATGCTATGGCCAATGATCATGACTTTATCAAGATGTTGCTCCTGCATAAATTCCAGCAGGTCTTCTACCATAGCATGATAATTAATGACCGGGCTGTGTGGCGACTGGCCATGATTGCGAAGATCGGGTACAAACACTTTATATTTTACAGCGAGACGTTTGGCATGTGTAACCCAGTTGTCGGAAATACCAAACAATCCGTGGAGAATGATCACCGGTTCCCCGGTTCCGTATTTTCTAAAAAAAAGTTTCATATTTTGGATTAGTGGGGGATTGGAGTGATAGAGGGCTGTAGTGATGCAGGATTGGGATGATGGAATGGTGTGATATGGTGGTTTTTCTCTTTACATTTTGAACTTTGAATTTTGGTCTTGGTATTTGGGTCTTGATCCCGTATGTACGGGATGGGTTTTGTGACTTTGAATCTGGAATTTGGAGCTTTTCATGCTAATGTGGCTTTTTCAGAATTTAAGCCTTTCCAGGTACATTTGAACGGTATTCTGTAAACCAAGATACAAAGCATCAGAAATCAGGGCATGACCAATTGAGACTTCGAGCAGGTTCGGGATATGCTTGGTAAAAAATCTAAGATTATCCAGATTCAGGTCGTGACCGGCATTTAAACCTAATCCTGCTTTGGTGGCAACTTCGGCAGCCATCACAAAAGGAAGGATGGCTTTCTCACGATCGGCAGAAAATCCTGATGCATATGGCTCAGTATACAGTTCCACACGGTCAGTGCCAGTACCGGCAGCGTTGAATATCATCTCTGTATCGGTTTCAATAAACAAAGAGGTGCGGATACCTGCATCATGAAATCTGGCTACAACGTCT
>CAYQRU010000021.1:0-35630 GCA_964419945.1 uncultured Bacteroidales bacterium
ATGTGGTGATCGGTGTGTTGCTGATTATTCTGCTCGGCCTGTTTATTTATTTAATATTCATTGATCTGAAACTTCGCCGGATAGAGAAAAAATTCCGTGAAAAGAATTTGGATCATAAAGAATCAAACGCAACACCAAAACAAAGATAACTTCACATGAAAACCCGGCATATTTTCATTATTCTGATGGTTGCTGTGATCACAGGCATTATCATCACTACATTTTCAGGATCGGGAACCTATAGCCATTTCGAAGAAGCTTTTGATCATCCCGGACACGATTTTCATATCATTGGTACGCTCAATACCCAAAAACCATTGGAATACAATAGCCATGTGGATCATAATCATTTTGCATTTTATATGTTTGACCAGCAAGGCAAGGAATCCAAAGTAGTCTATCGTGGTGCCAAACCTCAGGATTTTGAGAAGTCAGAACAGGTAGTCATCATAGGCTCTGCTGAAAACGGTGTTTTTCACGCCAAACAACTGCTGCTTAAATGTCCGTCGAAATACAATGAAGAAGGTCTTCCCCAGGATTACAAAGAAACGGCGTATTGAAGGCCCTGATCCAAAATTCCATGCCTGAAGTCAAAAGGATAGGGTCAGGATTGAAATAGCAGAACAGTCCCATAAGTTCCTTCGTCGCACGGGGCGGGCACCTCAACACGGCAATACTGCATCACAGCCCAAAACTTTATACTTTTGCAAAAAATCTTCCGGACACAAATGTTCAACTAAATAATATTTACTGCGATGACACAAACAATTTCTGCTCAGCGAGCAATGGAACTTGAAGACAATTACGGAGCTCACAACTATCATCCCTTGCCGGTTGTGCTGGCCAAAGGCGAGGGTCCTTTTATGTGGGATGTGGATGGCAGACGCTATTACGATTTCCTTTCCGCTTATTCAGCCGTAAACCAGGGGCATTGTCACCCTGCCATTGTCAATGCACTGATTGACCAGGCAAAAACACTGACACTTACTTCACGCGCATTTTACAACGATGCCCTCGGAGTGTTCGAAGAGTTTGCCACCAGATTTTTTAGCTACGACAAATTGTTACCCATGAATACCGGCGCCGAAGGCGTTGAAACAGCCATTAAACTATGCCGCAAATGGGCTTACGAAAAAAAAGGCATTCCTGAAAATCAGGCAAAGATCATTGTTTGCCAGAGTAATTTCCACGGCCGCACCACAACCATCATCAGCATGTCAACAGATCCAGATGCCCGTAAAAACTTTGGCCCTTACACGCCTGGTTTTGAAATCATTCCCTATGATGATACCGATGCATTGGCCAAAGCCCTTGAAGATCCGAATGTAGCTGGATTCATGGTTGAACCTATCCAGGGTGAGGCTGGTGTTTATGTCCCAAAAGCTGGCTATCTGTCCAAGTGCTATGAATTATGCAAAACTAGAAATGTTTTGTTCATCGCCGACGAGGTTCAAACAGGTATTGCCCGTACAGGCCGCCTTCTTTGCTGCGACCACGAAAATGTCAGACCCGATATCCTGATTCTTGGAAAAGCTTTATCGGGAGGTGTTTATCCTGTATCAGCAGTGCTTGCCGATGATGAAATTATGCTATGCATCAAGCCAGGACAGCATGGTTCCACTTTTGGAGGAAATCCGGTTGCCGCCCGTGTGGCAATTGCGGCTCTGCAAGTTGTGAAAGATGAAAATCTGGCTGAGAGAGCAGAATATCTCGGGAGAATTTTTCGTGAGGAGACTGCAAAAATTCAGTCTGATATGGTGCAAATCATACGTGGCAAAGGCTTGCTCAATGCCATTGTTATCAAACCCAAAAACGGCAAGGTAGCCTGGGATGTTTGCCTGAAAATGGCTGAGAACGGATTGCTGGCAAAACCAACACACGGACATATCATTCGCTTTGCTCCGCCATTGGTAATTACGGAAGAGCAGTTGCGCGAAGCTGTTGAAATCATCCGCAAATCAATTGAGTCATTCAATTAAAAGAACTTCTTCGATGTATTCTATAAACCGCCTTTTTGACAGAGGGCGGTTTTTTTTATATGTGCGTATTATATGTTGGAATTATTCATAAAAATATCAGCACAATAAAACACCAAACCGCTGTATTTGTCCGTACATTTGTTCCTTCAAATTATCATATTTCATTACCCCCATCAAAATCCAAACCAATGAAAACATCCGCAATTAAAACAAGCGTTGCAGCGGTATTTCTGTTTGCCGCTTTGAGCATCCTTGCTCAATCCACACCAGGATTTACTGATCTGG
This sequence comes from uncultured Bacteroidales bacterium, assembly GCA_964419945.1. Taxonomy (GTDB): domain Bacteria; phylum Bacteroidota; class Bacteroidia; order Bacteroidales; family JAAYJT01; genus JAAYJT01. The sequence goes on from CAYQRU010000021.1 coordinate 2,265, forward strand.
GCATGCCTCCCGGAATCAATAATCTCTCTTTTATGTCAAAGAACGCTATTGCCACTGATAATGGAGGCAATATCTGGATTGGTACCCAACCTGTTTCTGCCGTATCTCCTTATCCCGGAATATTAGCCAAATGGAATCAGGGAAACTGGGAGGTTTTTACAAGCCTTAACTCGGGTTTGCCTGCCGATACTGTTTACAGTTTGTTTGCTTTCGAAAACACGCTATACATCGGAACTTCACAAGGTTTGGCTTTTTACGACGGGGATTGGGAGGTAATAACCGTTGATAACGGGCTTGCCAACAATCATGTAAGAGCATTGATGGTAGATTCACAGGCAATATTCGCAGGCACGAATGGTGGCCTTTCAGTATTTTCAAATAATGTATGGACTACCTACGACACATTGAATTCCGGTATCTGCAGCAACCGGGTCAGGGCCTTGGCAATGGATGACACCGGAAGGCTTTGGATTGGAACAGAAAACGGACTCTCTTCATTCTATGAAGGAACCTGGACAACCTTTAACAGTCAAAATTCCGGGCTTACAGCACCTATCGTGCGCACTTTATTATTTGATGATGACAATAACCTTTGGATCGGAACCCAGGGCGAAGGCGGATTATTTAAAAAGGTTGCTCAGGAAATTCAATCCTTTTACGATTTATTCCCTCTTCAGGCAATTGCAACCAATACCGTGGCCTCATCTGCAAAAGATAATTCAGGCAATATATATCTGGCTATGCGCTTTGGCTCACAAAATCTTTATCAGTTCGTCAAGATCAGAAATGATCATATCATCGTTTACCAATCTTCTTTTAATGCCAGTTCAGCACCCTTATTTGTTTATAAAAATGACTTACTTTGGTTTGTTAACACTACACTTCCTCGCAATTTGTACTCTTTCGATATGGCGCAGGGCAATCTGTATGATGCCGTTAACCGTATTGATATCAATAACATAAGTGCTGATTTTACATCAACAGGCCGGATCGGATGGGATATCAGCCTGCATTCGGCTACCCATTTTGAAATTCCGAAGGGAAGCGGAAGAAATACCATATTCACCCAAATACCCTGGATAGGAGGAATCGCAAATGGTGAAGAATTACATTTTGCCGGAGAGAGGTTTGCTCAGGTTGGCAGGGATTATTGGCCAGGACCTGTTTGCAATGATGCCGAAACATATCAGCTGGAACAGGAAAAATGGAACAGGGTATGGAAAATCTCAAATTCAGAGATAGATCATCATAAAATCAATTGGAACAACCCGGGATATCAGGTGCCAGAGGTTATTGAGAGTTGGCCGGCACATGGCGACACACTGAAAGGACAGGAATGGTTCATTGCACCCTTCATGGATTTGAACAGTAACGGTATGTACGAGCCTCATACCGGAGAATACCCGGTTATACGCGGCGATCAGGCTTTGTTTTTTGTTTCAAACGACCATCGCGGAAATCATACCGAAAGTGGCGGTAACGTATTAGGTGTTGAAATCAGGGTTATGGCCTATGCTTTTGCTCAACCGTCCGATTCTGCATTGTATCATACTATTTTTATTAATTACCAGATAATCAACCGCTCAGAAACGATTTACGATTCTATTTACGTAGGTTTTTTCACAGATTTTGATATCGGTTACAGTTTGGATGACTATATTGGTTGCGATACTTTACAAAATTCTTACTTCGCTTACAATGCCATCCCAACCGATAATGTTTATGGTACATTCCCTCCATCACAGGGTGTTACGTTTCTTAATAATCCCCTGTCAACCTTTATCTATTTTAACAACACTACTGCAGGAGTTCAACCCTGGCAAACCGATCCCACCGTTGCAACGGAATATTACAATTATATGAAAGCCATCTGGAAAGATGGAACACCAATGGTTTTTGGTGGCCAGGGACACCCAGGTGCAGGTGGAGGAACTGAAAGGGCGCATCAAATATTCCCAGGCGATCTGAACAACCCTGTTGACTGGCATGAAGTATCGGTAAATAATCCGCCCAACGATCGCCGGGGACTTGGCTCAACCTGTTTCGGGACTTTTGAGCCGGATCAAAGAATCTGTTTTGACAAGGCTTTTGTATTTGGTTGCGATTACATGGGAAACCATATCAGCAGCGTAACAACGATGAAAGAGAGGATTCTGCAGATCAGGGACTTTTATGCCAACAACATCATTGATGATTGCAGCGATCTTTTGGTCACTAATGTTTATGAAGTTAATGCACCCATATGTAATTGGCTAAAATGCTTCCCCAATCCGGTAAGCCAAATACTTATGCTGGAATATTCACCTCAGACTGTTCATGCATCTTACAGGCTTTTCAATGCGATGGGTGCGCTTATAAAAACGGCTCCTCTTAATACCGCAATTACAAGAATTGATGTTCAACATTTAAACCCCGGATTGCATGTGCTTATAGTTGAAGATGGAGGAATGCACAAGCATCAGAAAATTATCGTGCAATAAAAATCCAACCTCAATAATTCCTTAATACGCCTAATAACTTAATAAACAATAGTTTAGTCAAGACTGGTCTTCTGGCTGTAGAAAATGCACACAGGGAGTAGTGATGGGCTAAAGCCCATTACAATTAAATTTATAAACAAAACGGGGTAAAGCCAGGCAAGGAATAGAGAAATATGCCAATCCGGTTAACCTTAATGTTATTTTGCAGCTTTATAATTCACTTATACTGAAAGCATCCCGCAATGTTTTAACATAATCAAGTTTTTCCCAGGCAAAAAATTCAACATTTTTTTTGTGTTTGTGGCAATGGGTTCCGTTGCCGACAGGTTTGCCTTCAGCCGGATTGTAACAAACTTCAATCTCGGCGGAATACGGATCGCGCCCAAAATGTCCATAAGTAGCAGTAGGGAGGTAGATTGGATTTTTAAGCCCAAATCTTTTAATGATGGCAAAGGGGCGCAGGTCGAATATGTCTTTTATGATCTGTGCTATGAAGCCGTCAGGAAGTGTATTTCCAGCCTGGTCTTTCACTCTTGCTGTACCAAAAGTATTGATATTCAATCCAACTGGTTCGGCCACCCCGATGGCATAAGCTACCTGAACAAGAACCTCATCAGCCAGGCCGGCGGCTACCATATTTTTGGCAATGTGGCGGGTGGCATAGGCCGCCGAACGATCCACCTTTGAAGCATCCTTTCCACTGAAAGCACCGCCACCATGCGCTCCCCGTCCACCATAGGTGTCCACTATAATTTTGCGACCCGTAAGTCCGGTATCACCATGAGGACCGCCAATTACAAACTTCCCGGTCGGATTAACCATCAATTTGTATTCGCTATCAAAAAGTTCCTTAACGTGCAGTGGTAATGTATTTCCGCATTTGACCCTTGGAATCAGGATCTCCCTCACATCCTTTTCGATCACTTTACGCATATCCTCATCGTTTGCAAAGGGATCGTGCTGGGTCGAAATTACAATGGTATCAATGCGCCGGGCAATATGATGCTGGTCGTATTCTATGGTAACCTGGGATTTTGAATCAGGGCGAAGATAAAGCATTTCCTTTTGCTCATGACGGATAGCAGCAAGCTCTTGCAGCAAAACATGCGCCAATTCGAGGGGCATCGGCATGTAATTTTCCATTTCGCGGGTGGCATATCCGAACATCATTCCCTGGTCTCCGGCACCCTGGTCTTCTTCATTTTTACGGTCCACGCCCTGTGCAATATCCGGGCTTTGTTCGTGGATGGTAGATATAACACCACACGAATTATATTCGAAACAATACTCCCCCCTGGTATAACCGATTTTTTTGATGGTGTTGCGCGCAACGTCCTGTATATCAATATAACTTCTGGTTCTGACTTCTCCACTGCAAACCACCAGCCCGGTGGTGACAAGGGTTTCACAGGCAACCTTGCTTTCAGGATCGTGCCTCAGGAATTCATCCAGCAAGGCATCAGAAATCTGGTCGGCAATTTTATCCGGATGTCCTTCCGAAACAGACTCAGATGTAAACAAATAGTTCATAAAAAGTTGAATTATAAATATTCGATAGGCGGCAAAATTAGCTATTTTTTTATGATCATCCGCTATGTCACAAGTACAAGGATTCATTGGCAGGATGCGACCAGCGTGGGCAGAATCCGGGATAATCCCGACTTTGAAATCCTTACAAATTGTGCAGCACGTTGTATATTAAGAAAACTTCGGGATTTGATGAATCATTATTGGAATTTAATTGTATTGCAGCAAATTCTGATGCGACAAGTTTCACAGAGGCCTGACAGAGGAAAATTCAAATGGTGATTATGGACTGAATCTGCATTTCTGACTGTGCGTGAATTCAAAAAAGTGAAATGCTTTGATGATACCAAACATGATAACTGAAACCTGGTTTCGATTATTAAAAGGTTTGCAGCATACTTGCTACCAGAAATCCCAAATAATTTCCCACTGCATAACCAATTATACCTATTGTAATTCCCGAAACTATGATGTGGCGGTTTCCAATAGCGCCTGCAATTACCGGAACAAACGGAGGTGAGCATATAAAAGCAACTGAAGTGATCATGGTAGTATCCGCATCAATCCTGAAAATTTTACTAAACAACACATGCAGGAATAGTGAGCCAAAAACAGCCATCGTAACATAAGCAAAGAGTCCAGGAGTCAATCCGGCAAAATTTCTTACATCGGCCATTGAGGCAACCACAATACTGAATATCAGGATCAGATACATACCTGATTCAAAAGTTTTATCAATACGGTTCACAGCTGGAATCAGAGATGCTAAAATTCCCAAGGTTGTTATGGTGAGTATCACAACCACCATGACCATGCTGTCGGGTACCAACATACTTAATACTACGCCTGCAGCAAATATGCCAATGGCAGATAAGTAAGCCTTCACCAAAGGAACGAGCTTTTTACGACGAAAGATACCCCAGAATGGATCTTTCCCATCAAGGTCTTTAATCTTAACCTCATCAAGCGGGATCGGAAATTTTGGCAGAAAGCGGTGAAAAATCCTTTGTCCGACAGTCATCAGGAATGCAAGATAAAAAGCACCTACCACAAGATCATAGGTATGTGTGAGTATATATGTATTGGCATCCACATCGAGCATCATTTTCAATGAAGCCAGATTGGGTGTACCGCCGGTATAAACGCCAACAAGCATTCCTGAGACTTTCCACAGATCAGGCATGCCCTTTCCCCTGAAAATAAAATATCCTGCAACAATTACAGAAATTACGGCAACCAATCCAACAAGCAATGAGACGAATGTTTTTCCTGCCATTTTACCCCATTCCTTGATATTGGCGGAAAACAACATTAATGGGATTGCCAGAAGGATGGTAATGCTCATGAGCGTATCCCGAAGTTTGTAAATGTTGAAAGCCAGAAATTCATGCGCTGTGATGAACCCACTGGCAAATAAATCCCTGATCTCTCCGCTCGAAGCTTTGGGATTGGTGGCCAGATATTCATTAAGATAGGTTCCCATAACTGGTAAAATACCAATGTTCCCTGCGAGCAAGCCCACACCATAAGCAATGATGACCGCTCCCAGCTTATTCACAAAGGGAAACCGGTGGCAAAGATGAAGTATCAGCAAGGGGGTAAAAATGTAAAAAACTGCGAGAATGACAACGATCATAATGGTTGGTTAGTTAATTTTGTAACGTACGTTATATATATCGGTTTCCGCATTGTAATTGGCTTGATCTTATTTTCTTAACTTGCCACGAAATCATTGCGCACTTCTATCCAGCCGGGATACATCAGCCTGCGGCCACCCATCATAATAGATGGCTTAAGTTTAACCATTACCCGGTCGGTTTTACCTGTACCATCGGCCAGTGCCAATGCAAAATCAATGATCTTTTCTCCGCGTTCCCCTTTTAATACTTCAGCAAGGTTAAAAACAATATTCACAGGAAGCGTAACATTTTCACCCGGACCGGCAGAAAACGTTTCCCGGATTGCGCCATTAAGCATTTGCATTTCATCAATAAAGAGTATCCATTCAAGATGGTTTATTGAAGCAACCTGTTGGTTTGGATTATTTACCTGCAGGTTGAGGATAAAATTCAGTGGAAGTTGGTTGTTAAAAGCAGCATTGGTAAGTTGCAATATATCAGGCGGACGAATATCAGTAAGGCTTTGAATCTTCGAAATATTTATACCAGCCAGTTGAATATCTGTAACGGTATGGATTCGAAATTCACATTTTGAAAGTGTTTTCATTTCTTCAATCTGACGCAACATTTCACAGGAAGATAATAGCAGTGTGATAATCGCAAATAAAATTGATTGTCTTGTTTTCTTCATCTCACCCACTTTTATGTGCTGTTCAAAACAAATTACTTATTATTTGGCAGAGAAAATTGCCATGTATTTTGCTTTGGTTATAAAATCCTGCTTAAACCAAAGATCTTTTTTGTATTCGTTGCGGATGAACATGCCGATATGATTGCAATAGTATCTACTTGCCGGAATACCTGATGTTCCGGTGGGTATGATCACATAGGAATCCGCAAGGTCGGCTAAATTGTAGATGTGTCTTTGCGAAGCACCATGCACTACAGCAAAAGGCTTGTGAAAACTGTAGGCCATCGGATTTACTGTATGAAAACTTCCTCCAACAGCAAAGGGTCCCTTATTAAATCCAAAAATCCTGTCCAGGATTTTCACTGAGCCCAGAAAATGATTCAGACTTAACTGGTGTATTTTACCCCATTTCCAGTCACCTGGATCTTTTCCCATATTGTATTCAAGCCATGCCGTTGTTTCTCTGAAGCTTACAACTACCAATTCTTCAAAAGTTTCACCCTTCGAAGTATTGATATTGTCAATCCATGAAGACTCCGGATTTCTCCATAGATGGTCAAACATGTTTCGCATAATTACTCCGCCGAGTTCTTTGAACAGGTCTTCACCCATTTCGTCAGCAAGGGTGTTTTTGATAAAAGTAATGTAAAACCTTTCAAAAACACTGGCTGCAGTACTTTCGGCAGTTAGCTCTTTATTCCAGGAAGCAAGTTGATCCAATGCTGATTGTTCGTTTGAAGAAAAATCTGGTACTGCCGATAAAATTTTCACCAGGTCTTCTATGTATCGTTCCGCCAGATTCGAATGAAAATCCTTCAAAATATCTTTAAAATCAGCCACATCCAGTTGGTCTTTTGAAGTGATCATTTCCCTGATACGGTCAATTCTGAAAGGCATATCGAACCAATGACCGATGTAATATGGATAATCATCACCGGTTGTTTTGTTGTTGGCTGAAGAAACATATCCTTCAGGAGGATTGTATGTAAAAGGTAATTCTTCGAATGGCAAAAGGCCCGACCAGTCAAACTCATCCGTGTGGCCAGGGTAAATAAAGATGGGATCTCCGGCCTTCCTGACAGGAACAGCCCCGCAGGTTTGGATTCCAATATTGCCCTGTACATCCGCGTAGGTTACATTTTGACTTACCGAAGCCAGCGTGCTGACGGCTTCACGGAAATCATCCCAGTTTCCGGCGCGGTTCAGAAGATAAATGCTGCGAAGCTCATTGCTGTATTCATTGCCTGTCCAGCGCATGGAAATTGCCTGATCGGTGATTTTCTTAAATCCGGAAATGATCGGGCCACGATGGGTAAAACGATTCACCCTGATAACAGTATCATCTTTGCCGGTTAAAATCAATTCCTTCCGGACATCAAGGTTTACCCATTCGTTGTCAAAGAGATAAGCAGATGAGTCTTCATTGAGGGTTTCTATATAAAAATCCATTTCATCCACATACAGGTTGGTCATACCCCAGGCAATATTTTCATTATGACCCACGATGATCAGCGGAGCGCCCGGTAGTGCCACCCCGGTGACATTGAGCTTGTCCTCAATTATCTGGTGCATTTGATACCAGATTCCAGGTGCACCAAAGCCCAGATGCATGTCGTTGGAAAATAGTGCATTACCGGTTTTGCTTTTTTTGCCCGACACCGCCCAGCTGTTACTTGCACTGAAAATTTCCAGACCCAAATCATGGAGTTTATTACTCTGTTCCAGCAGCGAGAACATTTTCCCTGTTTCTCTTATGTTTAAATCAGGGTGCACCAATGTTGTATGATAGGAAAGATCAGGAATAAGCTGCCGGAATTTCTCCTCGTCAAGCTGTTGCTTCAGTTTGTGCAATATAATCTCGTTTTGCCAGGAACCTGCTAAATCCCATGCCATATAACCGATCAGATTAACGGTATGTATTGGTTGCCACGCTTCGGGCTCATACCCAAGAATAAAAAATTCGGGAGGAAGCTTTTTCAGGTTTTGCTCAATAAACTGGTTCACACCGTTGGCAAAAGCTTCTATGGACAAAAGTACATTGTTGTCAGTTTTTGACAAAACCAGATTAGATTTGTCAGGTATTCTCAGCGAGCGGAGTAATTGGTCGGTTCCTGCCATGTCTTCTCCAAAGATCTCAGAAAGGCGACCATACGTTACCCTGCGCAATACATCCATTTGCCAGAGCCTGTCCTGCGCCATCAGGTAGCCAACTGTTAGGTACAGATCATGCTCATTTTTCGCATATACATGAGGAACGGCAAATTCGTCACGGTATACGCGAACTTCTTCGATGAGACCGCTTAGACGCACCGGTGCTGAATAATCGGGTAATGCATTTTGAGAAATATGATTCACAAAAAAGTACCCTGCGATGGCTATGATTACTAATAGTATAAGTAAGCCAGCAAGAAATTTTTTAAAGGTTTTCATGTTGTCTATTTGGTAATTGGGTTAGGTTTTTCACAAATCAGTGAAGCAACTCCTGCAAAACGTCTAACCTTCTCTTCATCTCTTGTTTACGATGACCCTGCAATTGAGAGCATGAAGCTGCGAATGTGCATACTGAAGGATTCGAGGCGTTCGGCAATGGCAAGTGTCATCCGGTCAATGGCCTCCTGTCCTTTTTCTTTCCTCATAACCTCAACAATCCATTTAATTTCAGGCAGATAACTGACTTCTATTGTTGGGTCTGAGACCATTTTGTGAGGCATATCTTTTTTGAGTGAATAATCAATAAAAACAGATTTGCTTACGGCTTCCCTTGATGCAACGTTAACAATGAAATCATCGCTGAAGGGTATGTGTTCTTTTGGATGGGTAAGTGCGTACAGGAAAGGATGATCCCAATCCTGGGTTTCAAAAGCTTTGCGAAGTACCTGAACCTGAAACTCCTCAAAAGCTGTATGCCTGTTTGAGACCAACTGAACTGCCCGGTTTTTGCTTCCGGGGAATCCCAGCATAGCCTTAAGATTGATCCAGAGCATACGCAACACACTGACGCCTGGAAGCGGCTTGCTGTGATAAGGCATGGAAACATCCCCCACATAATGCATACCCCATCCCATAAATCGCCAACCCCAGTAAGGCTGGTTATGTGCAAATGCAAATTCAGAAAGTGCTTTATAAAGATGTATACGGTAATCAAGGTAAGTGCGTTTCAGAAAAGGCCCAAATGTGTAAAGGATGCCTGCCTCATGAAAAAAGCTCATATGAAAAGGTGCCTGACTGCTGTATTCCAGGTTGGGATTACCAAAAGGCTGTGGCCCGAATCCATAAATCTTTCCAAAATCAGTATTATTATCTTCGAATAATCCCAGGTCAAAACCATAATCCGGCTCATTGTTGGCAGTGCATAACACCTCGAATGGAGCAAGAAGTTCTCCTTCATTGATCCAAATGTACGTATTGTCAATCATCAAACCCACGTCCTGTAGTGTGGTAATTTCCTTTGGATCGGCAATTGTTCTTTCCCCGGCCTGTTCGGTGGGTAATAACTGAAGGTATAATGGTGCTTTAAGATGTGGATTTACGCGAATAGCGTTATAAAAGCGATGAAGAATATCATCAGGATTACCTGTAGCCATGAAGGCCAGCATATCGGGGCAGGGTGCATAATTGGGCAGGTTGTTCCTTGACCATGATTCATGTAAGGCAAGAAATTGTTCCAATTGCTTCTCGTTTTCCAGTAAAAAGTTTTTCAGGCTTTTGGCCCTCACTGAGTCTGCCGTGTTCCAGATAGGCAGATCCTTTAAAGCAGCATACGAAAGCATAGGATGTTCATTCCATGCAAAAGTATAAACAGGAAGAATCTGTGATAGTAGTATAAAAATGACAAGACGTCGGGCAGCGCGTATTATTTCCATTGTAATCAATCTTTTCTGTCTTAAAAACTGATGCTCATCCCCAGGCTTGGCATAACAGGTAATTGGTCAATGCGCTCACCAGTGAGACGATCCATATAGAAAACATTATTGCGGTTGTAAACATTGGTAATACTTGCGGTAGTTTCCAATTTTAAATTTTTGCTGAATTTGATGAAATAACGCAGGCTTAGGTCCAGTCGGTGATAATCTGAAAGCCGGCCCTCATTCAGGTCAGCATAAATAATTCCAATGGTGCCATTTTCCCTTAAATAATCAGAAAAAATACCTTCATGAAAAGGCAGGCGCTCATAGTAACCCTGTGATTGGGTAAACGGGAACCCACTGCCGTAATTAAAGCGACCACTGATTTCCCAGTTCTTTTTATCACCAAACTGGTATGCTACAACCAGATTTGTACTATGCCTGCGGTCGAAATGAGGAAAATAAGTGATCAGACCATCGTACCGGTCCACATAGGTCAATGAATAGACAGCCCACACGTACAATCCTTTGCGGTCGTATTTCAATGACAGGTCTATTCCCTTGGCAACACCCGTTTCGATGATGAAATCCTTCCGGAGTCGTTCAGGTTTTGATGAATTGGCTGTATTATCTTCGTAAAGTTTGTCACGGTTCAGGTTTGTAAGCTGGGTAAATTTCTTAATGTAAGCTTCCACGTTCAGCAATAAATGATCTGAAATATCATATTCAAGACCAGCGATCAGGTGTAAGGCTTTTTGCAGCCTGTGGGAAACATCTTTGCCATCGAATTTCTTCGGAAGATTATCCGGCCCCGATAAAAACCCATAGAAAAGATTTACCACATCGCGGTCAGATGTTCCGCTCAGCAGGTTCTGAGAATATAATCCTGTAGCTATTTTCAGACGAAAGTAGTCGGTGGCATTGTATTTTAATGCAAGTCTTGGTTCCGGGGAGAATTCTGCTAACGAAGCATACCATTGGATACGGAGACCTGGTTCGACGAGAAACTTCCCTGCATTTAGCAGGTATTTGGCAAACATTGCCAGTTCGGTGGTGTTCTGTTTCTGCCTGATACGCCAGCCAAGAGAATTGAAAAGGATGAAATCAGTCATAAAGCCCTGGGACTCTATTCCATACTTGATGCTGTTCTTTCCCATGAAATATGTAAAAGCCAGACCAACATTAAAACCATTGATTTCGCTGGTTCGGGGGCTGCCATCAGCTTCATTAAGTGCTATCTTATATCGCGAATAGGAGGCATTGCCCTCAAGCAAAGCCGGAGATTTCCCGGGAATAACCAGGAAATTCATTCCTCCTCCGTAACTATCCCACTCAAACTCACTTACCAGCCTGTAATTCACATCATCCTGGAATTTGAATCCAAAAAAATTAATTTTGTTTCCGCTTCCGGCATTAAGCGATACTTTTCCATAAATATCAAGAAAGTTGTATGGCAACCCTTTGTCATCAACATAATTGTAAAATATATCAGCACTTTCTTTCAGATAGGAATTTTTAACTGAAAGTAAAAAGGATGCGCTCAATTCATCAGCGTGACTTTCCTTTTGCCTGACAATTGGGCCTTCGATTAAAAATTTGGCACCTAAAGTAGATGCATCTGCCCTGCCAGCAAAACGGCTCCGGTTTCCATCGCGTGTGGTAAGATTCATGACCGATGAGATCCTGCCGCCGTAATCTGAATTGAAACCTCCGGTATAAACGTCTACATTTCTCAGAATATCAGTATCGAACACCGAAAACAATCCAATGGAATGAAAGGGATTGTAAATGGTCATACCATCAAGCAATACTTTGTTCTGAATAGGCGGACCTCCACGAATATAAAGCTGCCCTCCCTGGTCGCCTGTGAATATCACTCCCGGCAACACCTGCAGGTACTGGGCCAGGTCGGATTGGCCTCCAAATGTTGGCAATTGTTTGATCTGCCTGGGAGTAATCTTTACCACAGAGGTGCGTGTTTCGTTTTGCGCTTCCTCACGACGGGCAGTAACCTGAACACCTTCGAGTTGAAGTGCACTTTCAGTCACAAAGAGGTTTTTCGTAAGTACATCATTCGCCCTGACAGATAAACTCATTTTTAGGGTATCATGACTCAGGGATGTTACCATCAGCGTATAGTTCCCCGGTGGAATCCGGCTGATCACATAATAGCCATTCACATCGGTTGCAGCGCCTATTGAGGTCCCCTGTAAATAAACATTGGTAAAAATAACAGGTTCACCGGTTTCTTTTTCATACACAAAACCCCTGACGGTACCATATTGGGCGAGTATCGGATTCGAAATAAAGAACAGAGGGAACAGCAAGGAAACAGCAACAGGCAGTAATTTTCGATAGATCATATGAGGAGTCTTACGGTTAAGTCTGCAAAATTAGACAAAAAGAACACAATCAACTTGCTAACGGAAAAGGAATCTGATCACCGGGTCAAACACAGCAACTATCGTTTTTGAACCAGCGATGGCGGTTTGTAGCTATCAAATTATAAAAATAATCTCGAATTCTGCGCGGAATTATTAAAAAGGCAATGCTTAATCTGTATATTCCGCCAATGGAAGCCAGGATACGTATAGCAGCTTCGGAACGAAAATATACCCGGCTATCATGAATAAAAACCACGGAATCCGGCATCTTTGTTGGATGTACGTCAATCCATTTGAAATCACCAGCATCCAATGATTGTAAGGCTATATATTTAAAAAGCCCTTTGCGGTCGAGCTTTCGGATATATCTGACCGAAAGGTTGCATAGCCCGCATTCTCCATCAAAAATTACAATTGGCTGACTATCCGTCATTTTTTACTGTTTGTTGAATAAACTATTTTCCAGTGTGTTTGTTTACGAGTTGATTGCTACACCAAAAATCGCAACCATTCGTTTTGCTACCAATTGTCTATGTTAATAAATACCATCAAACCTTACCTGACATGACTCAACCACAAAAAATAACGATTTCTAATGGCCAACTCCTTGTTCCTGACTTTCCGGTGATCCCGTATATCGAAGGCGACGGAACCGGCCCTGATATCTGGCATGCAGCAGTGCGGGTGTTAGATGCAGCCGTTGAAAAAGCTTATTCCGGAAACCGCAAACTCATATGGAAAGAAGTGCTGGCGGGCGAAAAAGCTTTCAAACAGACTGGTTCCTGGCTTCCAGAGGAAACCCTGGCTGCTTTTCGGGAATACCTTGTCGGAATTAAAGGACCTCTCACCACACCCGTTGGCGGAGGGATTCGCTCTCTGAATGTGGCTTTGCGCCAGGAGTTGGACCTGTATGTTTGCCTGAGGCCGGTAAGATGGTTTAACGGTGTGCCAAGCCCGTTAAAGGATCCATCGAAAGTAGATATGCACATTTTCCGTGAGAATACCGAAGATATTTACGCTGGTATTGAGTTTATGCATGGTAAACCGGAAACAGAAAAAGTGAAAAACTTCCTGCTTCATGAAATGGGTATCAGGAAATTGCGTTTCCCGGCTTCTTCTTCAATCGGTGTGAAACCGATCTCTCTTGAGGGCACGGAGAGACTTGTCAGGGCTGCATTGAAATTTGCACTCGCAAAGAAATTACCATCGGTAACCCTGGTTCATAAAGGCAACATCATGAAGTTTACCGAAGGAGCATTCAAATTGTGGGGGTATGAGCTTGCCGAAAGAGAATTTGCCGGCAAAGTTTTCACCTGGGCTATGTACGACCGGATAATGCAGGAAAAAGGCGCTGAAGCCGCAGACCAGGAACTGGCACTGGCATTGAGCCAGGGTAAGCTGCTGGTCAAGGATGTAATCGCCGATGCCTTTCTGCAGCAGATCCTGCTCCGCCCTGCAGATTACAGCGTCATCGCTACCATGAACCTGAACGGAGATTACATCAGCGATGCCCTGGCTGCGATGGTTGGTGGTATTGGAATTGCTCCCGGAGCAAACATCAATTACGATACAGGACATGCAGTTTTTGAAGCCACACACGGCACAGCCCCCAAATATGCCAATCTCGACCAGGTAAATCCTGGATCGGTTATATTAAGCGGTGCCCTGATGCTTGAATATATTGGCTGGACAGAAGCCGCCAGCCATATCGTCCTTTCGCTTGAAAAGACAATCGGGCAAAAACTTGTAACCTACGATTTTCACAGGCTTATGGAAGGGGCAACCTTGCTCAAAACATCGCAGTTTGGCGATGCAATGATCAGAAATATCCAGGCAAACCAATCCTAACAATCCAGCTTAATGATATTTTAATACAATTAAAAAATAGTTTATCAGGAGTTTATTCTTCTCGAAAATTTATACAGCAATTCAATATTCACAATTAATAAATCATTTTAAATAATTAACCACTATGAGAATAAAGGACAAACTGCGTCAGAAAATTGAAGAATGGCGTCCCCGTACAGAAAAATTAGTAAAAGAATATGGTGATGTCGTCATTGATAAGGTGACTATCGGCCAGGTAATCGGAGGCATGCGTGGCATCAAGAGCCTTGTAACCGACATTTCCTATCTCGACCCGATGGAAGGGATCCGGTATCGCGGATATACCCTTCCGGAAGTTTTTGAAAAACTGCCCAAACCCAAAGGCGCTGAAATGCCTTATGTAGAAGCCCTGTATTACCTGTTGCTCACAGGAGATGTCCCCAACGAAGAAGAAGCCGGTGAAATGATTGACGAGTTCAACAAGCGCCGTATCCTTCCGCGTTATGTGTACGAAGTAATTGACTCATTTCCATGTTGCAGCCATCCTATGACAATTTTTTCTGCAGCAGTAATGACCATGCAACGCGAATCATTCTTTGCAAAGAAGTATCATGCCGGCATCAGTAAAATGGAATATTGGGATTCCACCTATGAGGATGCACTTAACCTGCTGGCAAAACTTCCTGAAGTAGCTACATATATTTTTGCAAAACTTTACAGAGATGGCAAACGCATCCAGTCAAATCCCAACCTTGACTACGGTGCCAATTTCGCACATATGATGGGTATCGGCCATCCTTACGATGAGGTTGCCCGTCTTCATTTCATTATTCATGCCGACCACGAAAGTGGTAATGTAAGTGCCCATACCGGACATCTGGTAGCCAGCTCACTGGCGGATATTTACCTGAGCATCTCCTCGATGGTAAATGGTCTTGCCGGTCCGTTGCATGGTTTGGCAAACCAGGAAGTGCTTCGCTGGCTGCAGGATCTGATGGAAAAATTAAACGGACAAGATCCCACTGAAGAAGAACTTAAACAATTTGTGTGGGATACCCTAAACAGCGGCCAGGTCATTCCCGGATACGGCCACGCTGTATTGCGCAAAACTGATCCGCGTTATACCATCCAGCGGGAATTTTGCCTGAAACACATGCCTGAAGATCCACTCTTTAAGCTGGTAAACAAACTATATAAAGTTGTTCCTCCTATACTTCAGGAGCAGGGTAAAGCTAAAAATCCATGGCCCAACCTCGATGCGCAAACGGGTGTAATTCACTGGCATTACGGAGTAACACAATATGATTTTTATACGGTACTTTTTGCCATTGGAAGGTCGTTAGGTATTGCTGCAAATATTGTCTGGGATCGTGCGCTGGGTTATCCGCTTGAAAGACCAAAATCTGTGACAACGGCCATGCTTGAGGATATGGCATCCAAGGCAACCACACAACAGGGATAATCTTGATGATGGTCGTGTTGCAGTCTGTCATCATTTCATGATCAAACTGATCATCTGATTTTCTTTTATCATGGTTGAGCAATATCAGTTACAATTACCGGCCTTTAACCGGGGATTCCATCTCATTACCGGGCATATTCTCAATGCCGTAGGCTCTCTTCCCCAAAAGGGTGTGATACATGTATTCATTCAGCACACTTCGGCGGCTCTTACCATTAATGAAAAAGCCGATCCTTCAGTATTAATCGATTTCGAAACGGCATTTAACAACATGGTACCCGAAAATGTCCCGTCTTATCGCCATACCATTGAGGGCAGTGATGATATGCCTGCTCATATCAAAGCTTCCTTGATTGGATCTTCGGTGAGTATCCCCGTGAAAAACGGGCGCTTACTGCTGGGAACCTGGCAGGGTATCTGTCTTTGTGAATTCAGAAACAGGGGGGGAAGAAGAAATCTGGTTATAACAGTCATTGGTTAACATCCGGTATCTGAGTCCGGCAATAAAATCCTTTCCGGTCAAATCCCTGCTAAACGATGCCGTGCCTGTCGCATAACAGATTTCTTATGCCATTCCCAAAAACGGATAATTTATTATTGTCCAAGTATCTTGCAAATTCTCACTCATCATCCATTGTTTAAATCCGGAATGTAAATGGAACATCAATCAATCCTTTATAACCGGCTTCACCGGTGCGTTGGAACAGATGTATTCCTCAGGGATGCTGATTATTCCTGCTGTAACCGAATTTTTATGAACACACTCAATCTTTGATTTTGCATATGGTCGCTCATGATTACCTATGTAAATTTTTCAACTCCTTTTTGCCCGGGTGTCCATTAAGCCTCAATATACTCAATTTTTCTCGAAAATAATATGAGTAATAAATCCAGATTGATAATCTTGAGGCACGAATTGGCACCTTATTTCACTGAACCCTGCAGGAGCGGGCAGGAAGGACACAGTGTGGGTGGTAGGTATCTCTGATAATGCCGATAAGATTCTTGATAGACTTATTTATAAACCCTCCAAAAATAGGTTCCCAAAACGGTCTGACAACAAGTTATCAAAAGGATTACACAAAAAACAAATAGCCGCCTGCAATTTTTCTGCAAGTGGCTACTCTGCCTGTGCGCCCACCTGGACTTGAACCAGGGACCTACTGATTATGAGTCAGTTGCTCTAACCAACTGAGCTATAGGCGCTTGTTTTGCCAATCCGGTTGACGGGACTGATAAAACGGGGTGCAAAAATACATAATTGCCATTGAAATACAATTGAGTTCCATGAAAAAGATAGCACCCCTGTTATTTTGACCGGTTTTATTACTTTTGCGCCTCGAAAGATTAAATCTATCCGGCCCTGTAGTTCAATGGATAGAACGGAAGTTTCCTAAACTTTAAATCTAGGTTCGATTCCTAGCGGGGCTACATATTGTGCTGTTGCGATATATCCAGTGAGTAAGGTTTTTTGTTAAATTGACACTATGCAAATCCCTGCTAAAATGGCTTTTTCTATATTTTACCTGGCGGATCTTCTTTAAACAAATTTACAATCAGCTATCATGCTTTTTGTTTACGATACCTTCTGCTATTAACGCCGCTGCAATATAAACCATTAAGAACAGGAAATTCATAACCCTTGCAGTCACATGATTTTCAAATCTGAATATTGTGCTTAGATAGTAAAGTATTACTGCCAGAATGATGTACGAAGTGATTCTGGGGATATTGTAAGGAACCGGGTAATAGCGCCGGCCAAGCAGGTAGGATATGATCATCATGCCGGCATAACAGGCAAATGTTGCCCATGCCGCGCCTAAATAACCCATTCCAGGGATAAGCAGGAAATTGAGAGCAAGCGTAACAATCATTCCAAAAACAGCCACCATGGCTCCGTGAAACGTTTTTCCGGTAATCTTAAACCATACCGAAAGATTATAAAAAATACCCAGAAACAAATTAGCGAGCAATAAAATTGGAATTACCGGTGCTCCTTCCCTGAATTCCTTTCCAACCAGCAGGATAACGATGTCGAGATGCAGCATGATTGTAACAAAAATTAATCCGCAAACAGCAACAAAGTAATTCATCAAACGGGCATACAGCAACTTTGCATCCTGATTTTTCATCTGCTCAAAGAAAAATGGTTCAGCAGCATATTTATACGTTTGAATAAACAAAGTCATCAGGATGGAAATTTTGTAGCATGCTCCGTAAATACCAAGCTGTGCCATAGGGTCAGAACCACTTGGCAACAGATGTTTCAACAGAATGCGGTCAATTGTTTCATTGACAATTCCAGCTAAACCCAATATCAGCAAAGGCCAGGCATAAATTAACATCTGCTTCCATAGCACTGGGTCAAATTTGAGTTTTATATCTTTTGCAACAGGTATTAAAACAAGAAAGGTTATGCTGCTGGCTATCAGGTTTGAAATGAATATATAACCCACTCCTATCTGTGGATCATAAATCAATTCAAGGATGGTTGAAGATCCCCAGGTTCGCAAAGCAAAGGGGCAAAATAGGATGAAGAACAGGTTTAAGCCGATGTTAATAGCAATATTAATCCCTCTGATCATGGAAAAACGGGCTGCTTTTCCTTGCTGCCGCAGTTGTGCAAAAGGAATAGCACATACAGCATCAAATCCCAGGATGAATGAAAACCATATAATATATTCAGGGTGTGAAGCATAACCCATAAAAGAAGCGATTTCCCCGGAGAAAACGACAGCAATTACCAAAAATATGATTGTGGTCGACAAAATTGACAGGAGGGATGTACTAAACACGGTATTCCCGGATTCCTCTGTTTTCGAAAACCTGAAGAAGGCTGTTTCCATGCCATATCCCAAAAGCACATATAAAAAAGCAACATAGGCGTAAAATTCAGTCACAACGCCATATTCTGATGTAATCAATACCCTTGTATATAGCGGAACCAACAGGTAATTCAACACCCTTCCGGCAATTGTGGGTAAGCCATAAATGGCTGTTTGTCCTGCAAGTCGTTTTAAAACACTCAATGCCTGAAACTTAAATATTGAATTCGCAAAAGTAACAAAATTGAGTAGGTCCTATGGTATATCAAAATCCAGTGTTAATCAACATGGTTATTTATTTTGATCCCTCTTTAAAAATGGGAAAACGCAACGTAAAGGTAGTTCCCTTATGCTCTTCAGATGTGAATTCAATATTGCCACCCATTCCTGAAACAATGTTTCTGACAATTGCCAATCCTAATCCCATACCACTGCTTTTCGTTGTAAAATAAGGGGAAAAGACTTTTGCCTGCTGTTCCTGGTTCATTCCTGAACCATTGTCCTGAATCTCTACAATCCAAAAATTATTTTCTCTCACCATCTTTATTTGTATCTGGCCTTGTGGTTTATTGCCAATGGCCTGAACGGAGTTATGAATCAGATTGTTGAAAACCCTCAGCAACTGACGTTTATCCGCAAAAACGTAATCAAACGACTCTTTGTTAACACCTGACAAATCAAAACGAATATTCTGGGTATCCTTGTACAAAGAAACGGCATCCTGAATAATTTCAACAAGGCTCACCCCTACTTTTGCAGCAACAGGCATTGTCGCAAAATCAGAAAAAGCGGAGGCAATTTCAGAAAGAGAATCAATTTGCTGAATCAGGGTTTGAGCGAATCTGTTCAGGCGTTCATTCCAATCAGGGGCATTGTCATTCCAAGCTTTTTGCAGGTATTGAACGCTCAGTTTCATAGGAGTCAGTGGGTTTTTTATTTCGTGTGCTACCTGCCTGGCCATTTCTCTCCAGGCACTCTCCCTTTCGGATCGGGCAAGTAATTCAGCGCTTTTTACCAACTCCTCTGTCATTCTGTTGTATTCTCCTATCAATTCGCTTATTTCATCTTTCCCTTTCCATTCAATTTTCAATGTTGACTCACTTAGTTTAAGCCTTTGCAGATTCGCTTTCAGAAGCATAAGCGGGCGCAGTAAGTACCCTGAAAGAAGTAGTGCAAAAAATAATCCGATGGCCATAAGCACCACATATATATTTGTAAAAGTTACCAAAAAGGTTGAAATCTCCTGGCGTAATTCACTTTGCCTTGCAAAGTAGGGTAGATTCACATAGCCAACCAGTTTGTTTTGATCGTTCCTGAAAGGAAGGTATGAAGACAAATAGTTATAGCTGCCGATAGATTCCCGTTGGATAAAAGAAGACTTCTGTTGTATAGCTAGCTGCCTGTAGGCTTCCGCATTCATCCTGTCAGATAAAAGCCCTTCTTCAAATACCTGCGGCCGACTTGACGATAGCAATCTTCCCTGTGGGTCATAAAGATTAATATCAGAAAAAAATACCAGCGAAAATTTCATTAGCAGGTCATTCAGATATCCGGCAATATCCGTATTAAGTTCGTTGTGTGAAGACAGCTTGTGCTCAAGCTCAACCAGCACAGAATGGTTTTTTTCACTCAGAATGCTGATGTTTTTATTATCATTCAATTTTGTAATATAAAAAAGTGTAGAAAAACCAATGACAATAAATGAGAACAGCAATATGCCAAACATCAAAAACTGTATCCTGTATTTGAAGCTGATAAATTGGATTCCTATCCCATCACGAATTCTGATAATGGTGTACAAAATCAATGAAATCAGCCCTAAGAATATGAAGAAATAAGAATATGCCGCCAATAAGTCTAAAAAAGAAGGCTGGGGAAGGCTTACCAGAATGCATGTACTGTTGCTTGCCAGATAAACCAGGTGATTATAATTATTACGCTTAAAAAAGGTGAAATTGCCTTTATTGTCAGTGATTTCGGTTTCCCTGTTACTGTAAGTGTATTTTCCTACACTTCGAATAAGCTCCCCATCCATAAATATTGCGTAGGAATAATTATAAATATCCGTAGGTTTGGGAGAGGATTTGTCAACAAGTAATTCTGGGTACCCGAGTCCTTTGGTGATGGCTTTGGCACTGATTTCAATGTAAACAGAATTTTC
The DNA here is from genome assembly GCA_964419945.1 of uncultured Bacteroidales bacterium. GTDB lineage: Bacteria > Bacteroidota > Bacteroidia > Bacteroidales > JAAYJT01 > JAAYJT01. The sequence goes on from CAYQRU010000021.1 coordinate 23,086, forward strand.
TGTTCTTTGCAGTTGATCCGGAAATTGAAGATGTACAAAATAATTTATCCCCGGAAATATATAATAAAGGTTTTCACTGTCGGTTTTTTCTCCAAACGCACCTATGTAATTCTGAAAGTAAGCGTTGCAATCAATTATGTAGTCGCCAGGCTTAATGTGAAGTTCTTTTCCCGGAAAGCAAATTGTCACCTGTATATCATACTTCGCCCATGAGTTATTGAAATATTTAGATAGAATGTATGATCTGACCATATTTTCTCTATCGGGATTTATATATGCCTGGTTTACAAGATTTAGTAATGTCGTATCCTTCAATATTTCTTTCTCAGATTGCTGAAATCTATATTCGGCCATTTTATCCCTATCTGATGCCAACTCAATGGCAATTAGTTTCCTTTCCTGTTTTTCCCTGTATTCATTTAATGATTGCAATTGATAAGTAGTAATGACAGTAAAACATATCAGATAGAAGATTATTTTTCCTGTATCAAACCATTTATTATCGTTTGCCGTCCAAAAAGCAAATGAGAATGTAAGAAGAAATACAAAGATCACAGATGTTAGGCTAAAACTATCTCTGACCAGATTAATTGCTACTATTACCAGTGTTGTTATCAATACAAGCAAAAAATACTGTCTTTTCTCATGAATTATCGTCAGTGCTGACAGGCAGAGTTTTGCAGTTAGAAAGAAATAAGCAACCAGCATTACTCCGATTGCAAAAAAGCCAAGTACGCTAATCAGATTCAAGTTAAAGATATTTCCCAGATCAAATGAAATTGTTGAATCAATTACGATTCGTTCAAATAATATCTGAAATAGTTCAAAAAAAACAAATACATGGAATATCATGGTGAAAGCAGCAACTTTCTTCCATGCTGAGGAACCCTTTTCTTTCAGATTAAAGTCGAAATGCCGGAAAAAATAATACATCAGCAAGAGTATAATGATGGCATTTACAACTACATCACCAAGAGATGGTAATAATACTGAAGTGGCAAGATAAAAAGGTCCAAACAGCTTTGAACCATAAAGTACATCGGGGATTTTAAAATAAAAAAGAGCTGCACGTATAATGAGTACATCAATGATGAAAAAGAGAAACACCCAGTTTGCGTTTTGGTATCTTTCTCTTATAACCTCATACATATGAAATAAGGCAGAAATAATAAATAGTAAAGCTATCAGATATATAATTAGTAACAAATATGTAAAGTGTTCACTACTAATTCTTTCGTCTGAAAATATCAGTGAAAATATATATTCTCCATTTTCATTATTAATATCATTTCCATTTTTCAGAAAACTAATTTCTGTATTTCGTGGTAATGAAAGACATTGGTTATATTCGTTTGTAACGTAATCGTTTTCATACTTATAGTTTTTACGTATAAGCAATAATCCTATAAATACTTTTTCATACACTACCAATGCTTTTCTATAATAATAACCATTTCCAAGTTCAACGAAATTTCTATTAAATATCGCTGAATCATAAATAAACCCTGCAGTACTTTCATTTCCAGACCAATAAATAAGTGTGTCATTTTTATATACAAGGTATTCTATGCCCTGCTCGCAGCCTCCCTTGTCAGAATAACTACTAAAAAGCTCCTGATCAGGAATTTGTGACAATTTCAGAAGCTGTTGATCAATAAGTTTTGATTTTTCTATGACAACGCTGTTAACATGTGCCATATGCTTTTTAATGTTACTGCGTCCAATAGCGAAACGCTCTGCAATTATTGCCACAGCAACAAGAGCAAGTGCAATCAGCAGTCTTTTCTGCGTGTACTTATTGAATATACCCCTGAACATTTATTGATTTTTCTTTTTTTGCTGGTTATCAACATCTAACAAGTAACTCAAAATAAGGCGCTGGGAAAAGCGTTTGATTCTTTTTTGACCTAAAGCACTACACAATGGTTTGCCTCTTTCTAAATGCCTGTATTCGGCTCACAGTTTTATCATCATATAAACCCTGCTTGAAAATCCAAAGTTGCCCATCTTTGCATTGAGGTTTGATCTAAATCCGTTTATTATAGCCTTGAAATAATTTGTATTGCCTCTCATGTATTTTTCGCTAAGCAAGCTGATATAATAGGAATCAAAGTATAGTGGCATTATTTCCCGGATTTTGAATCCGGATTTTTCAGCCAATAAATTGACTGCGGTTTGCGAAAAGTGATATAAGTGTCGCGGAACATCATAGGCGGCCCAAAATCTTCCGTAAAAATCTGCATCCCACGAATCATAATTAGGTAAAGCAATAACAAGAAGTCCGCCACTTTTTAACAACTTGTGACTTGTTATCATTAGTTTAACAGGGTCATGGTGGTGTTCCAATACATGCCAAAAAGTTATCACATCTACCGATTCAACAGGGGTATTTTGAAAATCATCCGAGTTACCAATGTTTAACTGATACTTTCGAATTCCTGTTTCTCGTGCCAGGGTGTTTGGCTCGATACCCATTACATCCCACCCGGATTTGTTGCAATGGTTCAGGAATTCTCCGGTTCCTGATCCAAAATCAATAAGCCTGCCTGTTTTAAAGTATTTCCTGATCATTCTAAGCTTTGAGACCAAGGCAATATTTCTGGCGTGTTTATATAAGAAATTCTTCAGTGTAAATGAGTCGGTATTATGAGAAGTATATTCATTAGAATTATAATAATCCATAATTGTCGTAAAATCGGGCTGGGGCAGTGTGAACATCAAACCACATGATATACACCGGTATAACCTAAATGTTTGCTTACTTAGAAAATAATCTGTTAATTCAAGGAAAAACTTAAATTCAACTCCTTGACAAATAATGCATTTTGAAGGAGTGTTTAATATTTGTTGCATTCCCATACGTTTCACGTGAAAATGGATTAGCGTCCCATAAAAACCAACAACACCGAAATATCTGCTGGTGATACGCCACTTATTCTTGATGCTTGTCCGATTGTTCTGGGTTTTATTTTATTAAGTTTTTCTCTGGCCTCGTAAGAAATTGTATTGAGCTGATGATAATCGAAATCTTCTTTGAGAATGATATTTTCGTGTTTCGATAGTTTTTGCGCCAGCTCTTTTTCTTTTTCCAGATAGCCCTCATATTTTATCAAAATTTCAGCGGTCTCGATTTCATTATAAGAATCTTTGCATAACGATTGAATATACAATTTCAGATCCGGAACGTGACCAAGCAGGTCATTTAGTGATATTTGTGGCCTTAATAGTATAGCAGATAGTTTAGACTTTTGCAGCACGGGCTGTGTGCCTTTGGCTTCAAGTAAATTATTTATTGTATCAGGTGATACGCTCACATTTTTAATATGATGAATGATCTTTGCAATAGAAATCTCCCTTTCTTCTAAATTTTCCAGGCGCTCCTTGTCTGCAAGACCTATTTCATATCCTAGTTTTGTTAAGCGCAGATCTGCATTATCCTGCCTTAAGAGTAGTCTGTACTCGGCTCTCGATGTAAACATTCTGTAAGGTTCATCAACGCCTTTGGTGATCAGATCATCAATCAGGACACCGATGTAAGCGTCTGAACGCTTGAGTACAAATTCTTTTTTATTGTTTATTTTTAAATGTGCATTAATACCAGCCATAAGCCCCTGCGCTGCTGCCTCTTCATATCCGGTAGTGCCATTAATCTGACCGGCAAAATACAGGTTTTCTACCAGTTTGGTTTCGAGAGAATATTTTAATTGGGTGGGAGGGAAATAATCATATTCGATAGCATATCCAGGTCTGAAAATCCTCGCATTTTCGAGACCCTGAATCTTCGTCAGTGCTCTATATTGCACATCCTCTGGTAAGGATGAGGAAAAACCATTTAAATAATATTCCACCGTATTCCAACCCTCTGGTTCTATAAATAGCTGGTGTCGGTTACGGTCAGAAAATCTTTCTATTTTGTCCTCGATGGAAGGACAGTACCTCGGCCCAATTCCTTCTATTCGGCCCGAAAACAAAGGTGAAAACTCAAATCCTGTCCTCAAAATATCATGTACTTCAATATTGGTGTAGGTTATATAACAGCTTAGCTGTTTTGTCAATGTGGCAGTCTTCTTATATGAAAATTTACCAGGATTTTCGTCTCCTTTTTGTTCCTCCATTTTTGACAAGTTCATTGACCGGCCATCGATACGAACAGGTGTTCCTGTTTTCATCCTGCTGGATTCAAAACCAAGGTATGTCAAATCTTCTGTAATTCCATTTGCTGGTGATTCCCCAAACCTTCCTCCCCCAAAACAGTTCTTTCCAATATGAATAAGACCATTAAGAAAAGTACCATTGGTGAGAATGACCGATTTTGCTTTTATTCTTAAACCTATTCTTGTCTTTACGCCTTCAATTCGCTGATTTTTGACTATTAAACCTATTACCATATCCTGCCAGAAATGAAGGTTGGGTATTTTTTCCAAAACATTTCTCCACTCTTCAGAGAATCGCATACGGTCATTTTGTGCCCGGGGACTCCAAAGTGCAGGTCCTTTTGATTTATTAAGCATCCGGAACTGTATCATAGTTTTATCTGTAATAATTCCGGAATAACCACCTAATGCATCAATTTCTCTAATGATTTGTCCTTTTGCAATGCCTCCCATCGCAGGATTGCAGGACATTTGAGCAATGTTTGTCATGCTCATGGTAATTAGCAAAACCTTTGATCCCATATTTGCGGCTGAGGCTGCAGCCTCAGAGCCAGCATGTCCGGCCCCAACAACTATTACATCATATTCTGTAAACATCATGTATGTTTCATGTGAAACAATTTCAATTCCCGATACACTTTACAAAAGATTGCCATTGATAATCTATCTCAGTTATCAGTATCAATTCTTTAAATATTCTATCAGGTAAAAGTCTTCTTTTTCCCTCATACTTTGTCTTTCCAAATCTGTTTTATCATCGTATCCAATCAGATGAAGCAATCCATGTACAATTACTCTTTTCAACTCATTGTCAAATGTTGTATGATATTCTTTCGCATTTCTCCTGACTCGTTCAATACTGATATATAAATCGCCAGATAGTATGGTGGGATTCTCTGAGTAGCTAAATGTTATTATATCTGTTAAGTAATTGTGCTTTAAATACTTATTGTTAATTTTCCTCAAATACTCATCGGAGCAAAATATAATATCAATTTGTTCTATTGTTTTTGCTTCGTCGCTTACAACCAACTTCAGCAATGCCCTGATCTCTCTTCTCCTGTTTATCCTGATGCCTGTAACAAGCATATGAAAATTAATCATATATTATTGTACCTGAATGAAATAATTGTTAACCCGGGTTCTGTAAAATGAATTCATTAATGGTGGTATTGTGCGCAGCATTTCTTTTTCTGTCATTTTTTTTCTGTAAAATTCAAGTACTGAGTCCTGGTTCATTAGCTGATAGTTTTGTGCTTCTCTGGATTCTCTTCTTTCCTCTTTTTCTCTTTCCATTTCAGCGCGTTCGGACTCCAGTAACCTTGTAATGATCCTTTCCTGTCGCATCATTGTTTCATTTGTTATACGTTTATGGACCAGGTCTTTTTCTGTTTGTTCCATATCCTCAATGGCTTTCATTGTATTACCGTCACCTTCTCCGGTTTCTTTCTTCAAATCTTCGAGATATTCCTGCATTTGTCTTCTAAGCTCTTCCTGCTGTGCTGCCATTCTTGCAAATTGTTCGCTCATTGATTGCCCTCCTGGTTGCTTCTTACCAATTTCGTTTTCCTTTCCCAATTGCTGACGCATCTGTTCCATCTGCTGATTCATTTGTTGTTGCAGATCTTTCATTGATCGCATTGATGGTTTACTTTTTCCTTTCCCTGCACCAGGTTTAGGGCAACTACTGCCATCTTTTGAATTGCTCATCAGGTCTTCATTCATTTGCTCTAACGCTTCACTAAGCATAAGCGCAAGATTATTGATTGAGGTCATAACAAATTGTTGTCTGGTAGATGCTGAATTTATATTCCTGTCTTCAAGCGATTTAAGCGTTTCTTCAACATTATTGTTAATTAATGCTATCTCGCGCAATACAAACTGCTGTATCGCCAGTTGGCGTTTTGCGATCGCGTTCAATGAATCTTCCACTTGTTTCAGGCTAGTGTTAATTTTTTTCTGATCACTTAAAACTTCATTATATTGCGGATCAATAGTAGCTGTATTCAAGGTCCTTCCAATCATCTCCTCCTGACCGAATGAAATATTAATCAAATCTTCAAGCAATTTTCTAATCATCTGAATGTCTTCGCCGAGTTGTTCGTTTTGCATTTGTGTCATCATGTCCATAAGACTTTCAGCCATTTCCTGCATTTTCTCCGAAGCTTCTTTCTGGTGTGAAGAAGCATTCTTCCTTTTGTTCATCTGAAGGTTCTCCCGGCTCTTCTCCATTGATTCGTCAACTTCTTTTTCCATACCTTTATTATCAATCATTTCATATTTGTCTTCAAGCTCTTCATTCTTTCCTTCCAAACTACGGATATCATCTTTAATCATTTCAAATTTTTCCTGTATTTCTTCCTGCTGTTTATCCAAATCTTCAGTATTTGATTCAGGAACTTGGGTGTTTTCCGATAAACTCATTTGTTCCTCAGAGAGTTTCTTTAATTTTTCTACAGCATCAGTAATCAACTTTTCCATCTCCAGTTGCCTGAATAATTCAAGTGTTCTGTCAAGATCATTTATCAGATCCTTATTACTCAACTTCATTTTATTTAAAGTTTCCTGCATTTTTTCTCTATCCAACTGTTCCATAAGCTTTTGAATATCATCAAACAGTTTCTTCATTTCATCTGTCAGTATTTCATCAAAGAGCTTCTGCAATTCCTCCTGCTTTTTGATTATATCTTCATCATAGCTGTGTAATTCATTCTGAAGCTTATTTAATTCTGTGTTGTCATTTTTAAACTTTTCTACTTTCATTTGAAGTTCCTGATGCTTTTCAATCATTTCCTGCAATTTCCTGCTATCATCCCAGTTTATTGTTTCTTTTTGGAGGATTGATTTCTGAAGCTGATCTATTTCCCTGGATAATTTAAGGAGTTCCGTCTGTACCATATCAATATCTGTGGTCATTTCTGTTTGTTGGGCTGCTATTCGTTCCTCCCTCTCAATAATTCCGGGGATTTCAACAAAACCCAGGCCTGATCTGCTTGATTTACTTCCATTAACACCATCATTATCCCATATTTCAAACCAATATTCGATTCTGTCGCCAGGTTCAATTTTAATTTCTGAGAAATCAATGTTATAAAAAAACGACTGGCTATTAATTGATTTGTCAATATTGACAATCCGGGTCAGTGCTTCAAGTAACTGATCGGTATCCTTTACATTTCTCTTTTTTATTACAAATTCCAGTTTTTCAAAACCGTAATCGTCTTTTACCTGCCCGGTAAAGAAAGCCATTTTAAAATTGCTTGAATCAATAAAAGTTTCAACCTGTATCTCAGGGTACATGTCTGGAATGGCTTTGATCTGATGATGCAATGAGTCTTTTGATACAGTGAAATGATTGTATGGTATTATCACATAATCAAAAGACTCTATTACTCTCATATTCGCAGTAAATTCATTGTTTAATGTTCGTATTGCTTCAGGTTGGTCAGGATTTCCGGTTCTCATAATCATAGAGTCAACAGATTCTGTGTTAAACTTCCAGGTGATTATCGTACCTGTTGGTACTGAGAAATCTCCTGTGTTCGGAATGACTTCAGATTGCCTTCTGATATATGCTGGGTACTCAAGATTCACGACATAATCAAGGATGATTGGTTTAGGAATGACCTTGACCTGGTAATACTCACTGTAAAATTCACCACCCTGTAATCTAAAAATAAGGTCTGCGTTAAGGTTTTTAAAACGGTAAATATATTCGTTGTTGGAAATTCTGACACATCTCACAGATTTCCTTTCATATTCGATAATGACTTCGGCTGGCAGTTCGTCACCTTCTAATTTTATCAGTAGATCAAGGTCATCACCTTTCAAGACACTTAATTCACTAATATGCACAATAAAACGAAAAGGCATTGGCCGTTCATAATTGACCCGGTACGTTGAAATCCTGTGTGCGGGTTCTCGAATCGTTGCAGGTGCAGCAATGAATAAAATAATTACAACCAGCAAGGGTATAACGGCGAAGGGTATTTTTCGAACATTTTCCTTCTTATCAATCGCCTCAATAAAGGGGACGTGCTTAATTTTATCTGATTTTTGCTGAATAGCCGCTTCCAGCATTTCAATATTCCCCATATCATCATTCATCAAAGTGCCAAGTTGAAGGGTATTTATTAACCTGTCACTGATTTCCGGGAAATGCCTGCTTATAATTATCGCTGCCTGTTCATGGGTGATCGTTTTGCTGATATTATATAGTCTGAGCAATGGTGTAATAACATAAGCTCCTAATGTGATGATAGCGCAAATGATATAGCCGAAGAATAAAATAGCTCTTGTCGTTTTTCCAAAGTAGCTGAAATACTCCAGGCTGTTTACGATTAAAAAGAAGATAATTAAAAGTCCGATAGAATATATTACTCCGCGAATGATCATGCTTTTGTAGTACATTCTGATAAAATCATCTATCTTTTGAATCAGCTTCCCGAGAGATTTTGCATTTTTCATAAACCAGTATTCTTTCTGTAATTGATAAACGTTTAAACAATCTGCTTAGTTTATCGCTTATCCTGCTTTATAAATGATTTTCATGTTACACGTGTCAGTTTTCGCGCATCTCAATACCTTTCCAGTCTTTGGGCAGCCCCTTGTCAAAAGTTTCCCTGCTGCGCTCAATATAAAGTCTTGCAACCTGATCTCCTGGGTTCTTCTGAAGTATTTCCTGAAATATTGCGGCAGATTGTTCAAATTTGCGATTCCGGTAAAGATCAACAGCTTTTCCAAAGTCATGTCGGGTTTCCCATTTCAGTTTCTTTATTTCTTCTTCCTCCCCATTTAATATTTCGAATATGTAAACTGAGTCGCGCTTTCCCTTCACCCGCGCAATATCGAGAAAACGATACTGGAAATGGATTGGATTTTTTAATTTTATTAATGCATCTTCGCTGATGATAATCGAAGCTCCGTATACTTTTGTCATACCCTCGAGGCGCGAAGCAAGATTCACAGCATCGCTGATGACAGTTCCTTCCATCCTGCCTTCTCCTCCGATGATTCCAAGCATCAGATTTCCTGTATGAATTCCTATTCCAATATTAATTTCTTTTTTACCCATCGTTCTTCTTTCTTCATTGAATCTGACAAGTTGTATGCGCATTTCAACAGCCGCTTCAATGGCATCGTCAACGCTTTCCCCAAAAAGTGCCATAATTGAATCGCCAATATATTTGTCAATGAATCCGTTGCTTTTCCTAATTGCCGGCTCCATCATGCCCAAATAATGATTTATAAAATCAAAATTTTCTTTTGGAGTCATCTCTTCTGACAGATCGGTAAAGGATCGTATGTCAGAAAAAAGGATCGTCATTTCTTTTTGTATCTGATCGCCCAACTTGATATCAGTGAAATTGTCTTTCCCGAGAAACTGCAGAAATTGTCTTGGAACAAACCTGACATAAGTCTCATTCATTTTTGAAATCCTGTCAATGTAATCCATAAGACGGTTGGTCATGTTGTTATATCCTTCACTGAGCTCACCAATTTCATCATTGGTTCGCACCACTGTGTAATTATCAATATGTCCTTCTCCGGTCCATCGCATATTATATAAAAGCTCTTTTACCGGACTGAGTATCCCTGCTGTTGTCCACCTGACGAAAAAAATAATGTAAATCAAGGCGACTATAATTCCCATAGCTATACCTGTAAACATCAGGATATTATCTATGGCATTCACATAAAACAAGCTGCCTATTTTTTCTTCATTTAACATGTTGCTGCCTGATGTAAATGCGAAATAAGGTCCTATAAGTATTTTTAGTTGCTCGGCACTCAGCTGACCCATATTCCGTATAGGAGTGAGTCCCAACACGATATAAAGCATCACTATGACCAATGGTAACAGTGTTGTCATACCGCTGGATATCCACAGGCGATTGCTGATACGGCCTTTACGAAGATATTTTAATCTTGTATACAATTCTTCTGCCTCAAAAACATGTTCGAGATAAATAATATGCACCCTGTGTTTCTGCCAAAAAAACACAAATAATACAATCAGCAGTGATGCAATCAGCGATACATAAAAAAATTGTATGAACAGATCCCGGCTGATGGCATCTTCAAAACCTTTGCCAGTCTTTAGAATAAAAAACATATATCCGTGCAGGATTGTATAACTGAAAAGTAAAAGTCCTGCATTGATATAAGGCGTATAAAGCAGCAACCGTTTACAATAGTTTCTAAGCTTTTCAGATGCCGGTTTGCGCTTACGTCTTCTTTTGAAATATCTTTTCAATGGTGCATTAATAATTAGCCCGACAACCACTGTAAAGAGAAAGACGACCCTGAAAATAATTGAAAAGGTGGTTGAGTATGGTGTCTCTGCATGATTCTTCTGCTGCATTTCGAGTCTGAAATTTCCATCATTTGTGTTTTTTACGTCATTTGTCAGTGTATCATTGCTTGTTGTAAAATGTACTATACCTATTGATCTGTTTTCTCCAAAGCTGTCTTCAAAACTGCCCTGATTGTTTTTAATAGAATCAATGTTGCTGATAGTATCAGATTCCTGTCCTATTCTTTTCATCACATTATCGCGAGTTTCTATGAACCTTGGTGCCATTTTTAAAGATAGCACCATCAGTACCGGTAAGATCAGCATAAAATATATCAGAATAGAAATCAGATAAATCCGAATAATATGATACCTTGGAACGTTCTTGTTAAGCATAGAAAATAGTTTAGAAATGTTCGTCAAAGTTATAAAACAATCGTCAAAAATGCATTCAATGAGCTTAATTTCTTAGTTTTCATTTGTTTGGCTATATTGATAGGCTCTGCGAAAAGACACATCCTTACTTCTTCTTACTATTTTTTCTCTATAAATCTTTGCACCAGCTTTTCGCAAAGCATTGTTTTACAATCAGATGCATACTATATTCCAATTTGGATAAACAAAGAAATATCAATCCGGCATTATTAAACATCTGATAATCTGCTAATTGTAAAATAGTTTTAAAAACAATTTCCTCTGCGAGTTCAGGTCTCACGTATGTGTACACAAAAAACAAAGGTCAGTTTGCAAGCGGGGAGGAACCACCACAAATTTAGCCGACCTCCATTTTTTATTAATTGTTTTCTAACTCATTAATTTTCTTCTGGTAATAATCTACTCGCTTTTGTTTTGTCCTGTTTTCAAGCTTAGGAACGAACTCTATGTAAACTTGCTGCTTTGTTAATACATGCCAAATTATTATCAATAATTTCCGGGCTATCGCTTTGAGTGTTTTTTTAGTGGACTTACGTACAATAAGTTGTTCGTATTTTGTTTTTAACCATCCACTTTGGTGCGTGATGCAGTCCAGACGCATTGAACCAGTATCCATCGCAGAAATTTATTTCCTTTTGTGATTTTGTTGCTTTTTATTTTTTTAGCACTCTCTTCTTTTCTTGGCCTTAATCCAGCCCATCCGGTTAATGCCGCTTCACTAGCAAATGCTCTCAAATCTACACCAAGTTCAGCAATTATTAGCATAGCACTTAGCTTTTGTACGCCAGGAATACTACAAAGTATTTCTATTGCATGCTGAAAATACTGCTCACAGAGACTGCTCATTTTTTCAAGGCAATGCTGTTGTTGTTCACATATGAGTTTGTGCTCCTGAATGTACTGGCTGAAAACAAACCTGTCCGATGATGATATTACGCCTTTTAGTAATGCTGTAATCTTTTCCCTGTGCTTTATTCTTATACGCCCATGTACGTGTTTTTCAAGTTCTTCAGCCGTGCTTTCTCCGGCAATAATCCCTTTTACTACCCTGATTACTGATAAACGACCTATCTTGCTAACATAATTCGTTATTTGAATATTGCACCGGTGCAAGTGCCTGTCAATGGCCTGCTCAATTCTTGTTGACTGCTGGCAAAGTTTTATATAGCGTCGTGCATATAAATGTCGCTCTTGTATTTGTTTACCTGGTATGTAGCTCCCATTTACCAAACCCATTTGAATTATCGTTGCTATCCACTGAGCATCTTTGACATCTGTCTTTCTATCTGGTATCTGTTTGATAAAGTAGGGGTGATTAATTTCAGATCGAATTGACCCTGAAGAATCCTCCAAACAGGAATCCAAAAAATACCCGTGCTTTCAAGACCAACCTTTTCCACCCTGTGTTGGATCTTAATTACTTCATTTGACATAGGTCATCTGTCAGAGTTGTAAATTCTTTGATGATAACCACCTCATTTGGTTTCAGAATGCACAAAAGAATGATACTTTTGTGCACGTCAAGTCCGCATACCGTTTTCATAACATAAAGTTTTTAATTAAACAATTAGTTTACTGAGCCTTGAGCTCGTTGATAATAACGGTTGCGGACTTAATTTTTATCGTGTATGTGTGTAAATACCTGATTTTTATGTAAGTTT
>CAYQRU010000022.1:0-35398 GCA_964419945.1 uncultured Bacteroidales bacterium
AAGAGAACTTACCCGGCCGATAGAAAGTTCTTACATAATGCCTGAAGTCAATCGTATAATTTTTATGAACCAGAGCACTGATTTTTTGGCTCAAATCATGATAAAATTCAGAAAAATTGAATTGTTCTGCCAATTTCCTGTTTATCAGATAGTAATTCCTATAGTTTTCCGGGGTTTCCTGGAAAAAACTATAAGTGTTATGAAAGAGTATTGAAAATCCGAAAGCATAGAAACGTGCAGTACATTGCAATTCTTCTGTGTTGTTCAGCAATTTTTTTGTTTCATCGTCAATCCGTATGAAATCTTTGTAACGCTTCAGATTGTATTGCAGATGTTTTTCGATAAAGTTCAACTCATCAGCAAAAGGCGATAAAAAATTTTTTAACCGCCAGGGAAGATCAAGCGCAATTTGTCTGGCTCTTTCACGGGTAATATTAAATTTCTTTCCGATGGTCTGAAGAGTAAGTTTATTCCTGTTCTCAAAATATCCAAAATTGTTTTCAAAAATGAAATATTCCCGTTCACCTAAAAAATTTCTGATGATGAGCAAAACAAACTGAAAAAACGGAAAACGCTCTTCGAGAAATGCATGGCGGAAAGCTTCGGCTTCTCGAGAACTTAGTTTAAAGTACTCAAAGCACATCAGTTTGTATTCCTCAAAGCTGCGATGGTGTTCTCCGGCGCTGTCAATTTCATGCAGTACCTCATAATCGGCACTATATTTTTCAGAAACCGCTATCAATTCAGCATTGGTTTTGGTACCACAACTTCGCAGCGGCAAAAAGTCTCCATGCTCCCTGTAATACTTCAGTAGCATATAGAGACTGTCAATTTCATTGTCAAGACAAATATTCTTGGCTCTTTCTGACAACTTCTCCTTAAGCTGGAGTTCGTTCAGATGGTAATTGATTGGAATGCTCTGATTCATGGCGTTTTAATTTGGAATGTCAGTAAACACAATCCTTTTTCCTTTCCCATTCTGAAGCCTGATTCCAGGCTGCCCTGCATCACAAAACAAGCAGGCTTTAACGGGCTTACAAAGATACTACATGAATCATGTGAAAGCTAATTTTTTTTGAACTTTTTTTTGATGCCGGTTTATTTTTTTCTTTTCACGTTGACCGGACCGATCCTGATACGGCTTCATAGAATCTAAATTCTTGATAACAAGGATTTTACTAATTCAGTAAAGTTTGCAACCCGCATATTAAATCTAACATCCCATTACTGCACGATCAATGTATGATATCAGTAATTCACTTTACCAACATTCCTTTTACTTTTTCTAAGCTGCCATCCGTTTCCTCTGGTTCAATCCCAAGTATGTGAGTCATAAGCGGATACAAATCCACATTATCGAATTTTGGGTGCACGTAATTTTTTCGAAACGCTGGCCCGGTAGCATAAAAGATTGCCTGCATGTCAAGCTGACGAACATCATAACCATGAGTGCCACCTGAATTATAATGATCGGGCACCGGAGTCCAGTTGATACTCCAGGCACTATCGGCAGCCACGATGATGTCGAGTGTACGCGGATTGTGGCCATAATTCAGTTCAGGAGGAACCTCGCCGTGTTTCCACACCTGTATATGATCCAACGCCTTCAATTTCAGATAAATGGAATCAATATAGCCTTCACGTGCTTTGATGTTATAAACCGGATTGCCACCCACTGCTTTTTCCACCCAATCGCCAGGAGCATGATCACTGAGGGTAACTTTACGTTCAGGTGAGATGGCTCCCATCCCATGATCAGAAGTAAAGATAAGGTTTATACGACCGGCATGGTTAAGGCTGCGGATTTTGCGGCAAAATACTCCAACAAGACTGTCGAGATAAGTTACTTTTTGCAGTGTTTCGGGGCTTTCGGGTCCGAAGCGATGTCCCACAGCATCCGGTTCATGCATATACCACATGATGAGGCGTGGGCGTTGTTCAACGGGAAGTTGCAGCCAGGCAATCACACTGTCAATGCGTTGCTCAAAAGGCAGGCGCTGTTCGTAATACTTCCATATCGAGGGTTGAATGCCTTTGATGGGCAATTCACTTCCCACCCAGAAATAAGAAGCAGTTCTAATATTTTGTTTTTCGGCAGTAACCCAGATAGGTTCGCCACCATAAAAGTAAGGATTTAACCGGCTGGCGCTGTCCCTCATGGAGTAGGTCATGTCGCTTGCAGGATCATAAAAATTATTATTTACAATGCCGTGGTGGTCGGGAAATAATCCGGTGGCCATCGTATAGTGGTTTGGAAAAGTCTTGGAAGGAAATCCTGACCGGATTGCCTCCGCCCTCACTCCGGCTTTAGCTATCGAATCCAGGTTGGGTGTATTGGTCATAGTGGGGTAATCCCAGCGGAAGCCGTCCATAGATAATACAACCAGGTAATTTTCTTTTGGTTCCTGGTTGCAGGAATAAAATATCAAAACGAGTAGTGAAGCTGTCTTTAGTTTTTTCATTGGCTCCTTTTTGATTTGAATGATCTCTGCAAAAGTAGAAAAAAAAGTCCCGCTTATGGGGCGGGACTCTTAAAACAAATGAAATCAAAAGATTAGAAAGTGTATCTCAATCCTATCTGCGCACCCCAGGTACTGCTTGTTGAGAGCACATTTTTAAATGTTGAAGTGGGGAAATTTGAACCAGCCCTGTTAAGCGAAAACAAAGGCTTAGTGTTGGCATCAACACCTTCATACCTCAATAATGTAATGTCATATGTTCCTAAAGTTTGTTCTTGTCTGATTCCCCAGTCCTTGCTTATCAGATTTCCAACATTCAGGACATCAAAGCTGATTTGAAGAGTGTGTTTTCTGCCACTTCCAAAACTGGAATAAACATCCTGCAAAATACGGAAGTCAAAACGATTCAACCAGGGCATCAAAACGCCATATCTTTCAGTATATTTACCTTTTCTGTCTTTCAGGTAATCATCCTGTTCCACATATGCCCAAAATGCAGCCCTTTGCTGGTCTGCAGTGAAACCGGTGATATCCTTGAAGTTTATTTCTGAATCATCTTTGGGCATATACATTACATCGGCAGTATTTCCATCTCCGTTCATATCGTTTGAGTAGATGTAGGTAAGACGCCCCTGATTACTACCCGAATAGAATAGGGTAAAGGTTGTACCAAAGTTCTTCAGATATTCGATGTTGTATGAAATTGCTCCAATTACACGATGAGGAACTGAAAACTGTGAATAGCTCAGTTCTGGATCGTTCTGATGGTTGTATGAAGGATTGCTTTGCCAGGCTGAGTTGGCGGCAGAGCCCGGATTTGCAGAAAGATCTTTGGTCATGGTATAGGTATAGGCAATCATTCCAAATAATCCTTTTGAAAAAGGTTTAGAAAGCTGGAATGTGGCAGAATATGAATGACCTTTATCTCCATTTTCGAGAACCATGGCTGTAGCTATACTTGGATTGATTCTTCGTGATGATGGAAATTTATAACGCGTATCAGGTCCTCCGAATTTATCAGTAGGAATAATCTGATTAACATTGCGTTGAACAATTGGATTCAAATCCTTTGAATACAATCCCTCGAAGGTGAAAACCAGGTCAAAAACCGGGAGTTTGTAATCAACTGCGATATTCGACCGCCAAACCTGGGGCATTTTGAAATCTTTTCCCACCATGGCAATATTTCCAGGGGCAGTATTTCCAGGTTGCTGAGGAAACTTTTGCAAATGTGCCATTGGATCTTTGTTGAAAAGTAAAGTGGCTAGGGTGGCAGCATCGGTAATTTCAATCGTATTCTGCAATACACCACTGTTGGTTGGCTGGTTGGTGTACCATACGAAGGGCAGGCGTCCGGTAAAAAGACCGGTTCCGCCTCTCAATTGCAAGGAGCGGTCACCTTTTACGTCATAGTTAAATCCCACCCTTGGAGAAATCTGAATCTTGGGGTCAGGCCAGCTACCTACATCGAGCTTCATATCTTTGCCATCCTTATCTTTAAAAGTCAATTCACTGATGGCAGGATTTGGCAATAAATCATCAAAATAGAAAGGTATCTCAAACCTTAATCCGCCTGTTATTTTCAGATCATTATTAATCTGGTACTCATCCTGGACATATAGACTACCCCAACCAAAATTCAACTCAGCATAACCATCACCTGCACCCTCATAGGGATAGGTCAAGCCAAAAGCAGTGGGAGCCTGGTTATTTATGAAAGCGTCCATAGATGCATATCGGTAATAACTTGTACCGTATCTTTTGTAGCTGTTTCCAAAATAAAGATGTTCAAAAGAAAATCCGGCAGTAATGGTATGCTGTCCCATGAAATAGGACAGGTTATTGGTAATAGAGAATATATTGTTTTTTACATCATTTTCGAAAGTAAACAATTCATAACCAAAACTCATATATGGATTTCCTTCCTTATAGATGTCAACGAATGGAAACTCTTCGCTGTCACTGCTGCGTGTATCCCTGATTTTTGTGTAAGTAACAAGGAATTTATTTGCCAGTTTGTCACCAAATACACTGTTTAGTTCACCAGTAACTGATCCGACGGTATTCAGGAATCCGTAATTTGCTTTTTCGAAGGCCATGGAGTATGCTCCTATGCGTCCCTGACTCGAGCGGGGTAATGGAGCGCTGGTTGCATTCACCTGCTGATCGTTGGTTGATTCAACATAGTTATAGCGAAGTGTAAATTTATGGTTCTTGCTGATGTTGTAATCAATTCTGCCCAATAACTTATAATTTTCACTTGCAAAATCGCCATAACCTCTGTAATTACCGGGATCGTACTGGTAGGTGTTGATCAGATGCTGGCGCATCAATTCCAGATCGGTAACCGTAGTGCGCGAAACATAATTGAGCGGATCAGGATTCAGACCATTGTCAGGATCAGCAGCACGCCATGGAATTCCCGGGAAAGTAGAACTTTCATATTCTGCATTGGCAAAAAAGAATAGTTTGTCCTTGATGATGGGACCGCCAAATCTGGCACCATACGTCATGGTTTCGGTTTTGCTCAGGGTAAGGGTATCGTCAGCGACATATTTACCATTAAATGACTTATCTCTGTAAAATCCATACGCAGATCCTTTAAAAGTATTGTCGCCGCTACGTGTAATGGCATTTATGTTGGCGCCGGTAAAGTTTGACTGGCGGATATCGAAGGGGGCAATATTCACAGAAATTTCTTCGATTGCATCAAGGCTGATTGGCTGTGCATCACCGCCAGGAAGATTTCTGCTGCTCAAACCGAAGTTATTATTAAAATTGGCACCATCAATGGTAATATTGTTATACCTTCCGTCGCGGCCGGCAAAACTGTTTCCAACACCTGTCTGCGGAGTGAGTCGGGTATAATCATTAATACTCCTGCTGATGGTCGGCATGGAATTGATAGTCTGATTGCTGATGTTGGTAACGGCACCTGTGCGGTTACCGTCGAACAGATCGTTGCGTACAGCCACCACTTCAACACCCCTTATTTCGGCAGCAGTTTGAAATAACCTGACATTCATTCCATAGGTCTGACCAAGGCTTAATGTCACATCTTCGCTAATAAACGACTGGTAACCCACAAAAGACACAGTAATTTTGTAGGGTCCTCCCACACGCATGTTCAAAATCCGGAAAAAACCTTCTGTGTCGCTTGTGGTACCATACTGAGTTCCAGAAGGAGAGTGAAGGGCAATAATTGTGGCCCCGGGCAGAGTTTCGTTATTGTTTCCAAGAACCCGGCCATTTATTCCTGATGTAGTCACCTGCCCAATCATCATGGATGGGAGCAGTAACATTGCAGCAATAAGAAGATTGAGTAAATTTGTTTTCTTCATACATTGAAAATTTAGGTTAGTAAATAGAATTGCCTGTTAAATTTTGGTGTAAATGTAGAAAAGATAAAAAGGCCTCAGAAAAAAACTTATTAAAAGTTATTAAACAATAAAATACTATATTTCAACATGTTATTTCCTGATTAATATGCTCTGGAGAGCAAATCCTACTGTAAAACATAACAGTGGAATCAATAAAAAAGCAGTGCAAAAGTAAAACTTATCTGTTTCACCCTGTCAGGAGCCTACATTAAAAAATCATTAAATCTGAAAACCGATTTAGTCAGGCTACAGGATTCTCCTGATCAAACGCAACTTATGTGTATATTGCCTGGTTTCTTCGTTAAAAATACCGTGATGGTCAATTTTGTCGGTACGGACCTTTCCGCTGGTATGTATAATTGTTTGACTATCAAGAAGTAATCCCACATGGGATATATCTCCCTCTTCATTGTCGAAAAATGCCAGGTCGCCGGGATGTGATTCAGACAGCAGGTTGACGATCTCGCCCTGTACTGCCTGCTGTGAAGCGTCTCTGAGCAGGGAAATTCCGCAAAGCTTGTAAACCAGCTGCACAAATCCTGAACAATCAATCCCGAAAGGTGTCCTGCCACCCCACATATAAGGGCTTTGTAGAAAAATCCATGCATTTTCAACCAACTTGCGGCATTGGGTTCCAATTCCTGGAATGGTCACTTCACCTTCGTAAGAATATTTAATCCCCTCAATCTCAAATGCCTGATCCTTATATCCCGGTAACGTACTGCCTATCAAAACAGGGAACATCCGGTTGCGGGTAAGATCATACATCACCTGTACCACATCAGTAACAATGGCTGCAGGTCGGTTGGTGAGGTTCATAAAAGTTTCCTCGCTGACAGGCTGGTATTCAGGTTGATTCACCCAACCCCCGTAATCATCGAAACTACACCTGACCCTGCACCAGTTATGATACTTCTCGTACACAGCAAAAGTTTCACCAAAAAGAACCTGGCTGGTCATCTCGGCAGTATGAAACGGATGTTTTCGAAGCGGTATGACAGATAAATGGCCGATGCCGAAGCCAATTGGTTTTGAATCATTAATCTCCATAATTTCTTTAGATTACTTATTGAAGCGAAAAAATTGTTTTGCACCTTGAACCAAGCTGTTGATGCGTGTGATATTTTTCTGATAAGGAAAAACCGAATACTCATCTAACTGCAAATTACTTTCCATTGAACTCCTGAGCGACTGCTGGGGATATGTGACTATAAACGAATACTTTTCAAAGTATTTTGAAAGCAAATAAGGCATTTCATCAAGAAAGCGTTCGTGACTGACAGTAAGTTTTCGTGCACTCATGAAAACATACAGATTCGATGTTTTAGCCGATCCGGAAATTTGCTGTAAATCAGGAAGATCTGTAAATGTTTCACTACTCACTTCAATAAAAGGACGCTGCCTCGAAAAGGCACTCATAATCATATCAGAATCTTCGTTATGTGCTATGATATTAATAGTAGTACCAATCTGATAAGCAAGGCGTTTGAAGGAAATGATTGCATCTGTAAATCCCATTTCGTACTGAGCTGACTTGGAGTAAACAATGACAATCTGACGGTAGGTATTCAACGGTTCCAATATTTTACAAACCATTATCATCTGGTTCATCCGCTCGAGCATTTGATCGAGAATGCTGCCAAAAATCCATTGCCGGGTTGTAATTTTTGCATTCCAACCCAAAATTACAGTGGTTATAAACAACTCTTTAATCGCACGATTAATCCCATTGCTTACGTTCAGATCAACCCGGGTTACAGGTTGAATCCTGATGTTGGCATCACGCGTAAACGCGATGGAATCAGTCATTTGTTCGCATGCATCCAGGAGTTGTTTTTCAGCATCATCAGATTCCTTGATCACTGAGAGGGGATAAACAGGTTCGGAAGATGTTGTATCTCTGATATAGGTTGCCAATTCGATCAGCCGGGAAATATTTTTGGGATTTGCCACCGGAACAAGGATTCGTTCAGGTCGTTTGGATTGCAGGGATTTATGCTGATTTGCAGCAATGGCAAGCTTACGGCCGGCGTGCTCGGTAACAAAACTACTTACAAGGCAGGTGATGAGAATCAAAATGATAGTTCCGTTAAGTACATTGTCGTCAAGTATTTTAATTTCATATCCAATGAGAATAACAGCAAGCGTTGCGGCAGCATGTGAAGTGCTCAGCCCAAAAATGAGCCTGCGCTGTAATTGATTATATCCAAAGATCTTTTGGGTTAGAAATGCAGCAGCCCATTTTCCAAAAATTGCCGCAATTGTCATGGTTCCGGCAATGAGCAAAGCCTGTGTTCCCTGAAAGATGATTTTTAAATCAACAAGCATACCGACACTTATGAGAAAAAAAGGAATAAAGATTGCATTTCCGACAAATTCAATGCGGTTCATCAGTGCTGAATTGGCAGGTATCAGGCGGTTGACTGCCAGACCAGCCAGAAATGCGCCGATAATAGGTTCTACACCAGCAAGTTCAGCCAGGACCCCCGCAAAAAATACCAGAACAAGGATGAACACGTACTGACTTGAACCGCTTTCAGGCATATTTCTGAAAAACCATCGTGCTATGGCAGGATAACCATAGAGGATGATCACAGCAAATGCTGTAAGTGACAATGCCATCCTGATCCAGAAAACGGTATCGAGTGAATCCCTGGTTGAAGCTACCAATATGGCAAGAACCATCAGCACCGCCGTATCAGTGATGATAGTTCCCCCCACTGCGACTGTAACAGATTCGTCTTTTGAAATACCCAGGCTGCTCACAATTGGGTAAGATATCAAGGTGTGAGTCGAAAACATGCTGGCCACCAGAATGGATGCCTGCATCGAAAAATCAAGCAGGTAATTGCAAACAAAAAATCCTAATCCCAACGGAATTAAAAAAGTAAACAATCCAAAAATGCCGCTTTTAAAGCTGCTTTTCCTGAAGTTCCCCATGTCTATTTCAAGCGCAGCAAGAAACATGATGTACAACAATCCGACAGTTCCGAATAATACAATACTGCTGTCGCGTAATAACAAATTGAAACCGTGAGGTCCAACGATAACTCCTGCCAGTATTAAACCAATAATACCCGGGATGCGTAACTTGCGGAAAATAACCGGAGAAAGCAGAATGATGAGCAGAACCAATGTAAAAATCACTACCGGATCTTTCAACGGTAATGCTATGAATGAAATATTGTTCATACTGCTCATTGATGTTAATGACAAAAGTACTTTTTTCGTGTTAATATCATTGAACAGGTGAAAAAAAATAATAAAACCAATCTGGAAAAGTACAATTCCGCCGGATCTGAAATTCAGGATTCTGAGAGGAAGCCTTGAGCTACTCCACAGGATCCAAATGCGGTCATAAAGATTAAACCGGGATTTGAAAGTCTGAATATTGTAGTCAAACAGTTTTGAACTCAATGTTTAGTCAGAAATCCTTTTTCGTGTCAACAATCATATTATCTGCAATTTCAGCAATGAATCACTAGCTTCCGACTTTTCGCTACTTTCGCAAAATCAAATACTCAGGATTCATGAAAATGATCATTACATATCTGAAAAACAATTCTCTGGTTTTTTCCCGGATATTATTGTTTTTGCTGGCGGCTGCCATCATAGTGGCCGTATTCCCGAAGGAAGGGAAATTCAGGTACGAGTATCAGAGAGGCAAACCATGGATGCACGAGGATCTGATAGCTCCATTTGATTTTCCAATACTGAAAACCGATGCAGAATTATCGCAGGAACGCGAAACAGTGCTCACAAACCTTAAGCCATATTTTGTGCTTGACGAATCCAATGCTTTTAGTGCAAGAAAGAAACTACTCGCTGATTTCAATAAAAAAGCCAGTGAAATGCAATGGCTTGAAAGTGAGCGTACTACCATTGAATCAAGGATGATTAAGGTTTACGACTCGGTGATGAATGCGGGGATTATAGAGATAAATCCGGTAATCGAAGGCAAACCTGATGATTTTGAGGTTGTACTGCTGAAGGAAAATCATGCTGTTGAACGTGAACTGCAGAGTTTTCTTACCATTCATTCGGCTGATGCCTTCATCAGAATATATTTATCCAAACTAAGCAAACTGACTGATGTTGAGTTGATCATTGGCCTTGTTGAAAATCACATGGTTCAAAATGTTCGTTTCGATCCAGTCACTACCGAGCGCGAAAGGCAAACCGCCC
Source organism: uncultured Bacteroidales bacterium (assembly GCA_964419945.1). Lineage (GTDB taxonomy): Bacteria > Bacteroidota > Bacteroidia > Bacteroidales > JAAYJT01 > JAAYJT01. The sequence continues at coordinate 10,025 of CAYQRU010000022.1, forward strand.
TGAACAGAATCAGCCTCGCCCGTGGCATGGTACAGAAAGGTGAAAGGATTATTTCAAAAGGCGACCTGGTGAATGCCGAAAGGTACCAGGTGCTTGAATCGTTTCGCAAAGAATATGAAAACCAAGTGGGTGGATCGGCTGCCTACATCGGAATCATCGTTGGTCAAAGCATTCTGGTTATCATTGCGCTCACCGTGTTTATGCTATTTCTTGTTTATTTCAGGCCCGAAATTTTTCGTCAGAATAAAATGGTGGTCTTTATGCTGCTGGTAATACTTATAATGGTTTTTGCATTAAGCTTTATGGCAAAAAACCACCTGGCGTTCCTTTATCTTGTTCCATTGTGCCTTGTTCCTATAATCATACGTATTTTCTCCGATACGCGCCTGGCCTTATTTGTACACCTTGTAACAATATTTATTACAGGGTATCTGGTTCCGAACAGTTTCGAATTTGTTTTTCTCCAGCTTATTGCAGGCATCATCGCCATCATCAGTGTGGTAAACCTGCAAAAACGCTCCCAGTTTGCCAAAAGTGTCCTGCTGATTTTTCTTACCTATGTTGCTGTGTATACTGGTATGAACCTTATGCGCGAAGGCAATTTCTCTACCCTGGAACCCGACATGTTTATCATGTTCGGTGGAAGTGCCATGCTTACCCTGCTGGCTTACCCCCTGATATATATATTCGAAAAGATCTTTGGATTTACTACCGATGTAACGCTTCTTGAACTTTCCGACACCAACAACAAACTGCTCCGTGAACTGGCTGAAAAAGCACCGGGCACTTTTCAGCACTCACTGCAGGTAGCCAATATGGCTGAAGAACTAACGCGTGAAATTGGTGGTAATCCTTTATTGGTAAGAACAGGAGCCTTGTATCACGATATCGGTAAAATGAATAATCCCCAGTATTTTATTGAAAATCAAATCACCGGTGTGAATCCCCACGATGACCTCAGTTATGAAGAGAGCGCCAAAATTATCATCAGTCACGTGATTGAAGGAGTTGAGATGGCCCGCAAACATAAACTTCCCGAAATACTCATCGATTTTATCAGAACCCATCAGGGAACCCGCCGTACAGGGTATTTCTACCTCATGCAAAAGAATGAATACCCAGATGCAGAGATCAATGATGAATCATTTACTTATCATGGTCCGATTCCTTTTTCCCGTGAAACTGCAGTTGTCATGATGGCTGATTCTGTGGAAGCAGCTTCACGCAGCCTGAAAAGACCTGACCAGCAAAAGATCAATGAACTGGTCGAGAATATTATCAATAAGCAGGTTGATGACCATCAGTTTGACAATTCACCTGTGACTATGCGCGACATCACACGGATCAAAAAAATCCTGAAGCGCAAACTGATGAATATCTATCATGTGAGAATAGAGTATCCGGTATTGTAAAAATTTTTATTGATCACTCCACAATGATCTCATCAATAAAAATCCAGGCCTGCCCTCCTGCGCCCAGGTGCCAGGCGGGAATAGTGCCAAAAGTACCGGCGATAATTTTTATATACCTTCCTGTGGCGTTAACCTTAGCTCCAAGGTCTTTTTGTATCACTTCATAATTATCAACCGCTACAGGGTTTTTTATACTGGCAATCTGCCTGAATGTGGTTCCATCGTCCGAAATCCAGAAACTTACTTCCCCTGGCATCCAGATCCAGGAGCGGATTTCCTGCAGAAAACCTGCTGCTACATAGCGTAAAGGTTTTTTCGAACCCAAATCCACAACAGCTTCGAAATCAATGCCCTGATAGCCTTGCCAGCCTCCCAGGCGAAAATTTCCTGCTCCCCTTAAACCATCAATCAACGCCTCGGGGCCACCGCCATGATAATTGGGATGGAGTGGCGGCTTAATTTCCACGCGGCGTTTATGATCAATTTTAATGAAATTACCCTCAATTGATTTGCTGAAACCATAACCTTCCTTCCATGCAATAGCCCTGAGTGTGCAAGTCTTTTCAATAAACAATGGTTCAGAATAAACAACCGATTCAAATCCTGGCAATGTGCCATCGAGGGTGTAATAGATTTTACACCCGGGCATTGAGGTTTCAATTGCAACCTTCATCGGCTCCCTGATAACGGCGCTACCAGCCACAAAAAACGGAACCGGAAGAATAAGTTCATCGGTGATATGCGTAACCGGTACATCTTCATCACGGCTTCCCCATTCTTTATTGGGCTGGCTTCCCATGTCAAAGTGCAGATGTCCGCCATTCATGATATCCTGATGGTTGATGAACGATTTTGAATAAGACTTACCATTCAGGGTGGCGGCCTGTATGTAGTAATTATCTTTTGAAACTTTGTCAGTCGTGATTTTAAAAGTCTTGCCATTTTCAAGTTGAATCTCCATTTCAGGGAACCAGGGCGTTCCGATCACATATTCCGGATGACCCGGGGTGACGGGATAAAATCCCATGGCACTCATTACCAGCCAAGCAGACATTTGTCCGCAATCTTCATTTCCACTTAAACCAGCAGGGCCGGCAGTAAAAAAATCATCCATGATCTGCCTGGTGCGCTGCTGCGTTTTCCAGGGTTGGTTCACAAAATTATACAGGTAAGCCATATGGTGGCTGGGTTCGTTACCCTGGGCATACTGGCCGATGAGTCCGGAAATATCTTTCATATCACGTCCGGTGATTTCCAATTCAGTTTCGAAAAGTTCATCAATTCTTGCGGCAAGATTATGTTTCCCGCCATGAAATTCAATAAAACCGGTAATGTCCTGAGGTACATAAAAACTGTAATGCCATGAGTTGGCCTCAGTAAAATGCCAGTCAACGGTGGTAGGATCGAAAGGAGTGAGCCAGGATCCGTTCAGGCGCGGCCGCATAAAATGTGTTTCGGGGTCGAAAATATTTTTCCAGGATTGTGCCCGGCGAATGTATTCGCGATATATATCCTGGTGTCCCATATCACGCGCCATCACTCCAATGCACCAATCGTCAAATGCATATTCAAGGGTTTTTGAAATGGATTCATGTTCCTTTTCGCCAGGTATGAAGCCGTACTTTTTGTACACATCCAATCCAAAATGATCGCGCGATGCGCTGTGTATCATAGCTTCGAGTGCTTTTTGACCGTCAAAACCACGGATTCCCTTCATCCAGGCATCAGCGATGACGGGAATACTGTGATTGCCAATCATGCACCATGTTTCGTTGGCAGCAAGTTCCCAAACTGGCAGCAAACCTCCTTTCTCATACATATTCAGCATTGTTTTGATGAAATCGTTGGTGCGTTCCTGTTCAATGATGGTCATGAGCGGATGCCAGGTGCGGTAAGTGTCCCAAAGTGAAAAAACTGTATAGTTCGTAAAATCCTCTGCCGTATGAATTTTCTTATCCATTCCACGATAGCGTCTGTCAACATCCATGAAAATATTGGGTTGAAGCAATGCATGGTAAAGAGCCGTGTAAAAAACAATCTTTTGATCGTTGGTTTCGCTCTTTATTTTAATTTTGCTTAGTTCCCTGTTCCAGGCATCCATGCTGTTTTGCCGCATTTCATCAAATCCCCAGCCGGGAATTCCGGCCATGAGATTTTTATATGCGCCTTCCGAATCCACTGCTGACAAACCAACTTTTATCTCAATCACTTCATCTTTTCCGGTTTCGAATCCTGCAAAGGCTTTGATGTTCTGTCCCTCAGCCCTGAAAAAAACTGTATCAACCACATCATCAACGGCAATTCCGCTACGCTTAAAAGGCTTTGAGAAAACCATATGGAAAAACCACACCATGTCATTGGCCCAATTGGTTGAGCGGCGCATACCACGTATTTCATTATCATTCAGTATTTCGATCCATGATTCCAGCACATGGTCGCGGTGTTTGAGGTCAATCATGATATTGGCTGCATCCGTTGCCGGAAAAGTATAACGGTGATAACCGGCATGAGTAGTGGCAGTCATTTCAGCCAATACACCGGGCTTGTCGAGGAAGACTCTATAATAGCCCGCTTTGGCATGTTCACTTTCCTTTTTGAACGGTGAACTGTATCCGGTGTTCTTAAATACCGGTTCACCCACTACCGGCATCACCAGAATGTCGCCGTAATCGCTGACACCCGTACCGCTGAGTGCTGTGTGGGCGAAGCCATAGAGGATGCTGTCGGTGTAATGATAGCCTGAACATCCATCCCAGCCGTCCAGTCTTGTTTGCGGACTTAACTGGACCATTCCAAAAGGTGTCGCCGCACCCGGATAGGTGTGGCCATGTGCATCTGTTCCAATGAAAGGATTTACGAAGGAAACGGGGGCTTCGATTTCTTTACTGGTCTGACAAGAGGAGACTGCGAGACAAATTAGTAAGCTGACTAAATATAACTTCCTGATCATAATTCAATAATTTGTTACCGGTGATTAATCTGGGGATGATACTTTATCAGTGATGAAACGAATTGATTTAAGGTGAAGACGCTGAAGCAGCATATGGTTTTTATATGAATACCCTTTTCAGCCTATCAAATCTATATTTGACCCACGCAGGGTTTACGGTATGTTCATATTCTGCTCAAAGTACTACTGATAGATACACCTTATGGATTATACATCAATTAATAATGCCGCAACAATTACAGAAGATTTTCATATTACTTTTACATCGTTTAGTGACATCATCCGTAACTGCTCAATGATTTCATGAAGGTACAGTGAACTCCTGCAAAACACTACCTTTTCCTTCCCGGGCCACAAATGAAAGAAATTGTCATCAAACCAGACATGATTTTCAGTCAGATAAAGTTGTACATGGGCCACGAACACATTGCTTGTCAGGCTAATATGGAATCCGCCCTGCACCTCTGTAATTTTTTTTGTAATTTCCGCATTTTCTAGTTTCAGGGAACCGAAGGTTGTTACAAACTTACTGTTTGAATAGATTTTCCGTTCTTCGGTAGTAAAAGTGGCTTCAATCAGATGTGAACCGGGTGCTTTTCCCGACAAAATTTCTCCGACAGGTTTTTTCATTATCATTTGTGAAACGTTGGCATGAGCATTGATCTCCTTGCTTAAAAAGCATTCTCTGATGCCCTCAAAATTTACTATGGTCGCGGTTAACTGCCCTGTTGTTCCTGATAGCTTGTCGGAAATTATATAAATTTCACAATTCCCATCGTTGATGATCAGCGAGACAAGAACCTCATCATATAGTTTACGGATTGTGTATTGTAAGGCTTTCCAGTTACCATTCACATCAGCGCCCGACCAACTTGTAACCGGCCAGCAGTCGTTCAGTTGCCAATAAAGCGAACCCATGCAATAAGGCATTGCGCGTCGGTGTGCCTCAACAGCCAGCCCAATTCCATGCGCCTGGATCAGTTGGCTCATAAAAATATAGTCCTCCAGTGTTTCCGGATAAAGGCCCTCTCGATCAAGATAAACACCGATGGTTGGATAACCGGTAGGATGCTTCTGGTGGCATTTTAGGGCATTAGAAAAAAGAAAATCGTATACCGTATCCTGAAAATGCCGGATAGTAGAAAGCGCGGGCATGGCCTGGAAGCCAAATTCACTCATGAATCGTGGAACTTTTTCAAGGTATTTGTCAAAGGGTTCACGGCCCCACCATACGCCCCAATAATGAGCACTTCCGTGGGTAAGGCTTTCTTTACGGCCCCAGCCAATCATCGGCGAGGTTGATTGGTAAAACCTGCCCTGGTCATAGCTATTAACGATTCCGGGTAACAAATCACGAAATATCTTTTTATAGGCTTCCCAGATCTTCGCTGAATCCTCCTGACTTATTTTGTGGGTTTTCTGCCATTGCCAGTTGTGCCAGCCTTCATCAGCCTCATTGTTTCCACACCACATAGCCAGACAGGCATTATTGCGAAGCCGCTTAACCTGTCCAACAGCCTCTTCCCTGACATTTTCAATAAATGCATCATCGCCAGGATACATAGCGCAGGCAAACATAAAATCCTGCCAGACCAGGATACCATTTCGACTGCAAAGTTCATAGAATATGTCCTTCTCATAAATACCACCACCCCAGACACGCAGCATATTCATATTGGAGTTCACAGCGCGTTCAACAATTTGCAGGTAGTCATCATCACTTATTTCAGTAACAAAACTGTGCTGGGGGATGTAATTGGCGCCTTTCATGAAAACCGGTACGCCATTGAGCTTCACAAAGAGTGATTGCCCGTTTTCGTCGTTTTCACTCACCACATCAATGGTCCTCAGGCCATAAGAAATTTTCTCTTTCCAAACATATCCGGAATTTGTTCTGAGTTCCACATCGAGTTCGTATAAATGAGGTTCGCCCAGTCCGCGGCACCACCACAGCACCGGATTTTGGATCGAAAATGGAACGTCATATTTCAATTGTTGAGGACTTAATTCTAATTTTTTACTGACGAGGACTTTACCTTCAGTATTATCCATGATTGTCAGGCTGGCTTGTTCATTTATTTCCGAATGAACCGATAATTCGGCGCTGATAAAGGCGAGCTTTTCGCTGATTTGCTCCGTGAAAAGTTGAATTTCAAGCGGGCGGTGGTTTTCATGGCATTCCAGATACACGGATTTCCAAATCCCGCAGGTGATAAATTTGGGACCCCAATCCCATCCAAAATGGTATGCAGCTTTACGCGATAAGTTCCAGCGTCCACCGGGCAAGGGATAGCCTAAAGCCAATGAATCCTTTATGAACCGGTTTTCGGCTGACTCGAAAACAATTTCCATCAGGTTCTCACCTTCGCGAATGTATTTCCTGCATTCCACTTCCCATTTTCGAAACATGTTATTGGCTTCCAATAGTTTTTCTCCGTTCACAAAAACTTTGGCGTATGTATCAAGCCCCTCAAAAACCAGTCTTACATGGTTCCTCTTCAACATATTGGCCTCAACCCGGAAAGTGGTGCGGTAAACCCAGTCACTGCGCCCGATCCACTGTAGATCCACCTCGTTGCAGCCGTAAAAAGGATCCGGAATAAGTCTGTTTTTTAACAAATCGGTATGTATTGTACCGGGAACGGTAGCCGGATACCAGGTTGAATCAGGATGGTCAATCTGACGGAATTCCCAGCCCTGATTCAGAGTCAGGAATTCAACTAACCGCCTATCTTTCATATGACATGAGAAAAGTATAAAAAAGCTCAATGATGCATGTATGAACAAATTGTTGGAAATACTCCCTGCAAATGGTTTATAAAGGCCGTATTTCTGGAAAATACACCTGCCTGCTGTAATGAAAAAGAATACCATTACATTGATTTTGCTTAAAAATACTCTGTACGATCCCATCATGCTTAGCTTTTTATTCAACAGCCCAAAGCTACACAGTTTTAAATTATGACGACCTTTTTGCTGATATTAAATGAATAATTTTTAATGTAGCCATTGTATGCAAGCCAAACAACAGTCAAATGCAGTCTCCTTCAGGAAATTGACATACGGTTTCATAACCTGAATTCCCTATTACCCGGATTGGTTGTGAGGAAGCGTGATCTAGGTCCTCTCTTCAATGAACCCTTCTGTGTTGGCAGGAATGACAAGCGCAAGCAGAAACTGGAATTATTGCAACTTAGAAGATACTAAAAATTGCGCAGCAGATTGTTTTAAATTCGTTTGTCGAGTCGTCAGTAGAAAGGTAAATAATTGATTTTATATAAGTTATCTTTTGCGTACCCATAAAATAATTTGTTTTATGTAATAAGTTGCAGTTCTGATGACGAATCCCTCTTAACAGATCACAACCATGACCAGTGAAAAGACTATGGGATAAAATGTGATAAGGCTTGCAAAAAGAACCAGTATCAAAACCGAAAAAAAAGTAACCCGGGTAAAAAACTGCTGTTATTTGCTGCCTATTGCCTTGTCAATTTTTGAAATCCGGTGGCATTGCTCCGCAAAACCCTGACTATATAAATGCCACGAGGCAGTCCTGTTAAATCCATCAAGTAGCTTCGCTGCCCGAGTAGTTCTTTTCGCATTGCCAGGCTACCCATCATATTGTAAACTACAATTGATATGGGCTTTAGGTCGTTGGTTTCATCAATTTCCAGCATGACAAAACCGGAAGTTGGATTAGGATAGACACTGAAAAATTTGCCAGTCTCACTCAGGTCAGTTGAGATCAAATCAGGTTTCTTCTGATCATCCATGAAAATTAACTCATAACTTTGGCAAAATCCTCCCTGCAGATCTATGAAAGCATGTACCTCTGAACCTGATTTCAGTTGTGTACCCGGATATAATATAATATTTTCCCTGGCTACGAGGTAAACCACTGCTCCCGGCTCAACCCTGAAATCATTTCCGTTACCCCCTGTAATGATGGACCTGATAGCTTCATAACAAAAACTCTGTCCGCTACTGACCGTAATATTCTGCAGAAGTAATACTTCAGGAATTTCAGTGTGATAGGTAAATATAAACGGATTGGGAATGCTTCCCGACTGCAGTAAATTTTCAAAGATCATTGCCTGATGCAGATCAACAATTCTGTCTTCATCGCTGATATAGGCTTTGAAAGTCACTGACTCGCCTGTTTGCTGGTTGGAACCAATGGTTAAAAATATCATTCCCATGAAGTTGGGATTGGGTGACATCACCCCACGGCATTCTTCATCCACGAAGGCACCGACGATATCATTGCCGTTTAAGGATATTGTTCCATCTTCATATTTCAGTTGCCCAATAATCTGCATGTTGTAGTGAAAAAAAGGATTGACAACCCAGTTTGGAGAAACTCCGGAAAGTGTTTCAAACGAAAGCTGTTCTCCATAGGCCGTTCCTTCGCCGTTTGTGGCATAAGCTCTGAGAAAATACAGAGTATTGGGTGTGAGTCCGGCAAGTTCACTGATCCAGGAACCAGTTCCGGCACCATCGTTGGTAAAACCCTGGTTGAGCCCGATGGTCGGATTTGTAATGGTACTCCAAACCACCCCTCTTGCAGTTACCGGTAATCCCCCATCATGGATTATATTGCCACCGGAAATGGCGGTTGTTTGTGCAATTTGTTCAATGACGGACGTTGTTACGACAGGTATTGTCGCCACAGGTTCCTCGCTGGTCGCAAAAAATCCGGGACCTGCCCAATTGCTGTAACTGCCTACATTACAAACAGCCCGGACATAAAAATCATAATTCGTTGCGGGTAACAGCCCTTCGAGGAAACAGTGATTTTGCATGACCCCTTCGATCAGACTACCTGTAGTTTCAGGATCAAATCCTGTCTCACCCCACAAAATATCCCATGTTGTTTCGTTCCCGCCCGGATTCCAGTTAAGCATTGCAGAGTTAGTTGTGATGCCGGAAGCCATTAATGCTGTTGGAGGAGAACAAACAGGAAGTGCTTCTATTTCAAATTCCTGGTTAAATACGATGCTCCAGTTTCCACGATCGTCGCGAGCCCTCACATAAAGGTGATGGTTTCCCGGAGGTAAGGATTCAACTTCGACCAAAAATGATTTTTCGATCATACTTCCTACTGAGATAGCAACCTGAGTAGCATTGCCGGTACCCGGGTCTTCATCAATAAAATACTCCAGAAAGGTGATGTTTACCGGATCATGGGGAACATAGAGTGTAACGAAAGGACGGTACTGGACATGCCCCCATTTTCCGTTTTCATCCCTGGCACGGAAAAAAAGTGTATGCCAGCCCTGATCAAGGTTTTGTAACGGGATCACAAATTCCAGTTCCGTTGATTGTTGAGGGTTTACCGTAAATTGAAACCCTTCGCCATAACCAGGATCATGATCAAAGAAATATTCTGCCTGAACAATATCAGACATTGGATCGAGACCATATTTCCCCCCCAAAAAAATTCTGTTTGTGGTGGTACTCCAACTTCCATTGCTATCCATTACCCTCATAAACAGTGTATGCATCCCATTATTCAATTCCGATATTTCAGCATTAAAATTCAATATAGTATAGCTGTTTCTATTCATGGGAATATTGATTCCATTTCCGAATCCCGGGTCCTGGTCAATGAAATATTCTGCCTTAACAATGCTTGCAGCAACCTGATAAACCTGAATATATTCATTTCTGATCAGTTGGGCAGTGTCTTCAAGATTCATCACCGTTAGCGTAACATCATAAATACCCGGCTGAATATAAGTATGATCAGGGTGTTGCTGTAAACTCGTATGGCCATCGCCGAAATCCCAATTCCAATGGATGGGATTTCCTCCCGAAAGATCGGTAAAGTTCACTGTTAACGGAGCATATCCCGAGGTTGTATCAACTGTAAAACCGGCAATAAGCACTTCCGGTTGATACACGTAAATACCATTCATAATGGTTTTTGTGCCAGTGCCAAAGGGATTGTTTACCGTTAGTTTGATAGTAAATAATCCGGGATTGAAATAGGTATGCACCGGATGTTGAAGTGAGCTGGTCTGGCCATCGCCAAAATCCCACAACCAACTTTGAATAGAATTACCCGAAGACTGGTCGGTAAACTGAACTTCCAGCGGGGCGGCGCCGGTAGTTGGATTAACATAAAAATCGGCAACAGGCGGACTGGTATCCCAACCGGCTTCGACAAAATTGGAGGAAGTCCCGCTGAGGGTAAAACCGCTTAGCACACCGTTGTAACTGCCTGACGTGGTATTGTCAATCAATGTGGTTATTCCCGAATTGTCCCCTCCCGCAACACCCTGATTGAAATTGTAATAGGCTACCAGCCCTGGTTCATTTCCTGCGAGTTGCTGATACATCTGGCTGCTGATCTGTTCTGCGCTGCGGGCATAATTCCAGATGCGAAGCTCATCAATCATTCCTGGCCAGAAATTTTCGTTTAAATAATGGCCAATTCCCATGCCCGGCTGCAATGAATGTGCAGGAACATCACCACCTGCAACAAATTCACCATCAATAAAAATATAAGCCCACAAATTATTTGTTGAAAAAGCCAGATGGTGCCAGCCCGGCGTCATCATATTGCCATAGGTAAGAGGATAAATCACCGGCATTCCCATCCAGATGCCAACCAGAGGTGCATAATTGCCAAACTCCACCAGGGTATAATAAGTTGAAGAAATATTCCCTTCGAAATTTACCCAGCATTCGATGGTGAATTGTTGCGGACGAATAATATTTCCAACGGTGACCTTATCATTCACTCCGTCGAAATGGAGGGCATTGTTAACAGTTTTTGGTCTGCCAACATCCGGCTGTTGGATGAAAGTACCAGAATACCCCACAGCATAAACCAACCATACGCAAAACAGAAGTATTAAGCGTTTCATAGCGGTTAGTTTTGAGATTTTATTTTAATCGTTACCGGAAGACCTGTAATTGTTGAACCCGAAATGGGTACAATCGCTTCATAAATATGCGGAACAGGCGCCATTCCCGATAAAATGTAAGGTGATGGCCCGCCAAACATTCCGCAATCCACGCCATTTTCTCCGGCACCAATTGCTATACCTGCCGCGTTGAGCTGCCATTGACCATCGGTGCTGTAACCCAGACTGCCGTCAAAATCAACAAAAATCAAAGCCGGCACAATGTCGGCAACATTATCCGTACCGGGGGGATCGGGTGGATTGGACCCGCCGTGCAAGGTTCCTGCAACCAAATTGTATGAGATCTCGTTACTGGTTCCGAAATTAAATCCAAATGGATAGGTTGTCCCCTGATAAATGATGTTGTTTTTAATCACAGAATATTGCGCAAGGACAGAAGTTTTAACCACATTATTGATAACTGTTGCAGAGGTATGCTGGTTGAGTTCGATCGTTGTAAAAACAAAATTGTTTGCGATTAAGAGATTACTGACTCCATACCCGTTTGTAGTTATGATACTGTATGCAAAATTCTGAAAAACAGCCACATTGCTGATATTATAGGGTCCAAAGGTTATTCTGTCGGGTCCGGCCTGAAAATAATTTCTTGCAACGATCACATTGGATGCGTTGATAGTAATTCCCATAAATCCTGAGCCTGAATAAAATATATTTAACCCATAGATCTCAGTCCCTTCAGCGCCCGGATTTATAGTAATCGCCCGGAACCTTGCTGCCGCTTTATTGGCCTGGGTGGAATCGTTTTCATTGAGGAAATAGCCCGGACCAATCACAATGAGTTTTTTGGTGATGGTTACGATGCCGTAATGATTTTCAGTGCCATTGCCCTCCACATAAATGGTGTCGCCGGGTGAAGCAGCGTCATGAGCTTCCTCAAACGTGGTGAAATCAGCCTGGATAGCCGGATTGTTGTTTAATCTCCAACTGGTTGCATGGGTGCCCAACCAGAAAAAGCATGTTACTGATAGTATAGTTATTGTTTTCATTTTTAATGTGTTTAGTGATTTATGAAATGGCACATCTGACATTTCCATTGTTTCATGGCTGTCAGTCATGGATGATTATTTCCCGATGATGATCTTCCTGTTTTTCTGCACCGAGAAGTCATCGTTAAAGATGTTTAGTTGAAAATAGTAAACTCCCGGAGCCAGCCCATTCCTGCTGATGATTTCTTTATGCAAACCTTTGTTGCGGAATCCTTCATCAATCTTCATCACTGATTGTCCGTGACTATTGTACAGGATCAACTCAACACGGGCTGTCACCGGCAATCTGAATGCAATCTCCGTTTGATTGTTGAACGGATTAGGGAACGGTTCGCCAATGAAAACTCCGGTAGACAGCTCTCCCGGTATACCGGAAAAATCTTTTAAGGTTAAATGAACCGGCTGTTCCATATTTCCAGACTTTTTGAGTGCTTCAAATTCAACCACTTCATTGATTTCGATCAATCTGCCATATTCCGGCAGCCAGGCTGCAAAAGTGATCCGTTCACCTTCCTGCACATTGGCGCCAATGGACATAAAAATGTTCCCTTTGAGGCTTTCAATTGGAATTGCCATCCCACGGCATTGGCTGCCGCTAAAAGCATAAACCACATTTTCGGGATTCGTAGATATACTGCCGTCCGGTAGTTTCAACTGAGCGATTAACATCATGCTGAATTGCTGGTTGGTTAAAGGTATTTCACTGGTAGGTGAAATGAGTTCTTTTGCGGGCATGATTTCATTTTTCCCGGCTGCATTTGGGTAGGTAAGCGTGCTTTGGTTGTTCAGCTCTGTAATATAGCCTTTGCCAGGATCGAGTTGTGTAAGACTGCCAATCCATTGCCCCTGGTAATAGACAGCGAAAGCATTTTGCCCGATCAACCGGTTGTCTTCCTGCGGTAATGGTGAAAGACCGGCAAGTGCCGCGTTGATCTCCAGTCCGCTCAACGGAAGATAGCCCAGCCATGTGTACCCTGCACCGAGTGTGATGGGATTGTTGTCAACCGGTTGGCCTTCAACGACCAGACTCTGCTGGCTGCACAATTGCATCTTGTACATCTGCGCAGGAGAAATTTCTGTAAGACTTCCCATCCAGGCGCTGTTGTAAACCACAGCAAAGGCATTTTGACCGATAATCCGGTCTTCTTCGCAGGGAAACAGCCCTGCAAAAAGATCGTCCAACATCAGGCTGCCAGGGTCAATATTCACCGAAAACCAGGTGTAGCCTTCACCAAAGTCCAGTTCAAATTCGTGCAGACCGCAATGAAAGGGGTATGGATTTCCGGGAGTGCCTACCTGCAACTGGTTCTCAAACAACATGCTTTCGCCCGTAAGACATTCGGCACATCCGGCCACATTCCAGATCACAAACTCCACGAGTTCACCAGAGGCAAAGTTTGACCCAACCGTTAGGAACACAAGTCCGAAAATATTGGGGTCGGGTGCTGCTATCCCGCGACATTCGCCATTGACAAATGCACCAATTTTATCATTGGGATTGAACGATTGCTCACTGTCAATATAAAGCTTCCCGATGACCTGCATGTTGTACTGAAACCAGGAAGACGTTATCCAGTCCGGCTCACAAATGTATTCAAGTGTAGTAAACGTTTGCGGCCCTGACCATTCGCTCACTTCTTCATCACAAATTGTCCGTACATAAAAATCGCAGGCCGTTTGTTCATTAAGCCCTTCGAGCTGGTATGGATGAATGGTAATGCCTTCGATGAGCGTGCCTTCGGTTTCGGGGTCAAATCCTTCCAATCCCCAGATCAGATCCCACTGGCTGCCAAAGTTCCCCGGTGTCCAGTCGAGTTCCGCTGAATTGAAGGCAATGTTTCCGGCAGTCAAATTCGCTGGGGCCATGCAGGCATACACCAGTACTTCTTTCTCGATGATATCATAACAACCTTCGGGGATCTGTACTTTGAGTGTTGCCTGGTAGCTGCCCGGCGCTGGGTAAAGATGCAGGAAGTTTTCAGCTCCGGTGTAATCGTAAATACCGTCACCATCCACATCCCAGTAAAACTCAGTATTTTCATCATAAAGCTGCGAAATGTTGGTAAAGGTGGTGGGGTTGCCAAATTCGGCCAAATCTGTTAAAAAATCGGGTATCGGGGTTTTGCAGAATTCAACGACCTGGGTCAGGCTCCATTTTCCGTCTGTATCTCTGGAACGCAGAAAAGTTTTATGAAATCCAAGCTCTAATTCTGTAATATTAAAAACAAAGGAGATGTCCACAATTTTTGGCGAAAGTTGCGGGATTGGAATGGCGATTCCGTTTCCGGCGCCCGGGTCACTATCAATGTAATATTCGGCCTGCACTATATTATCTAAATCATTGCTTACAGATGCTTTGTAGAATTGTCGCTGATGGATCTGGGTCCATTTGCCGGTTTCGTCTTTCGCCCTGACAATCAGAAAATGAAATCCTGCCCCCAATGTCTGAACCTCTGCAACAAAGGTAATCTCTTCGAGTTTGACCGCCGGCGAAGGGATAGGAATATCAATACCCATTCCCAATCCAGGGTCTGCGTCAAAGAAATATTCAGCCTGAACAATGTCAGGTAAATCCACTGTCATTGTTGCTTTATAGAGAGGGCGCTGGTGGGTAAGCGACCACTTGCCCGCTGCGTCTCTTGCTCTGACAAACAGCATATTAAATCCGCTACCCAAAAAAGTTACATCCATAGTAAAGGTTATATTCAGGATGTTGACAGAAGGGTTTCCCAAAGGAACGGATTCAGCCATACCAAACCCCGGGTCGGTGTTAAAGAAATATTCAGCCTGCACCAGTTCAGGCAAGTCGAAATGCATGGCTGTTTTATAAAGTGGACGCTGTTGGGTAAATGACCATTTTCCAGAAGCATCTTTGGCTCGAAGAAACAAGATGTTGAAGCCGGTGGCCAGCTCAGAAACATCAGCCATAAAACTGACGTCTTCAATATTCGCTGAAGGCAATGGCAACGGGATATTCGTGCCAAGCCCTGCTCCGGGGTCATTATTGAAAAAGTATTCGGCTTTAACAATATCCTGCGCTGGCAAAAAGCACGGGATCAGGATCAGGATTGCCATTGAAAAGTTCCTTCTCATGGCAAATCTCCATAATCTCCGGCCATGGCTTTTCGTGTAATCTGTTTTCACAGTAAAAGTTTTCATGGCCTGATTAATTATTCGATTTAACGCTGAAAGTAACCTCTACCTCCTGATCTGCGGTATTGTAGATCTGAATGTATTCATAAATGGCAGGGATTGGCGGGATTCCTGATAAAATGTATGGATTGGAGCCGCCAAACATCCCGCAGTCCTGTCCACCCGTTCCGGCGCCTATTGCAGGCGAGTAAGGCTTCAGTTGCCATTTGCCATCGGTACTGCCGGTTCCGGCAAAAACATCTTCCATATTCACGTACTGTTGGTTACCATTCTGGTTGCCAAACTGGTTGTCGTTTCCGATGTTGTTGGTGTAAACCGAATTTTCCGGTACAAAGTTCCCTGCCCGAAGGATGTTGTTGTAAAAGGTAGAATTGTAGATGGTTACTCCGTTGTAAATCACATTGTTCTCGAAAATAGCTGATGAGAAGGATGACATACTGATTGCCCTTGAGTTTGCTAAGCCAGCATTGTTTTCGATATAATTACTACTAATAATGAGATTGCTTGCATTATCAAAAACTGTGATCAGAGAACCACCTGCAGAGTATTTAACATAGTTCTGCATGACCACAATATTGCTGACGTTAGAGCTGATGGTAACATACCCAATGAAATTTCTTTCAGCCCTGATGTTAGAAGTATTAATACTCAAGCTTACCAGATTACAACCCATGATGGCTCCGCCCTCACTTCCCTGACCAAATGTCAAAGTACTAAATTCCGATTTATTGGTGTTGGCCTGTGTTTCGGGGTTTTCAGCAATAAAATAACCATTGCCGATCAGGGTCAGGGATTTTGTGATGCTGGCAGAACCATAAGATACTGAAGATGGCTCTATATAGAGCGTGTCGCCCGACTGAACCATTGTGGAGTTGTTGGCCTCGGTGATGCCGGTAAAATGCGCATCGGCGTTACTTACATTGCTTACACGCCATACGGAGGCGCTGGTTGTTGTCGTCATCAAAATGGCCATTACGACAGTGGAAAAGAATTTTGTTTTCATTGTGATAAAAATTTTGGTGAATAAAAATGTGTATTAACATTACTTTCCATTGTTGACCGCATCATTATGAGCCATTTAAAAACCTGCTATGGAGGATGAATGGTTCCATTGCCATTTCGAAAATTTATTTCTCTTAACGTATAACCAAATTTCGAAATCCATCACGGGTATTTCACTATTTACCCTACAGTTTTGCTTTTAAGTAAAAATCAAAAATAGACTGAATCTCCTGTTTAATAAAATTTTAAGTGTATTGATTTATGAATATCAACAACTGTAAAGTATTGAATAACAATATAATTAAATCCACATTGGAAGTTTGATCTGAATGCCCGGAAAAGGTAGCAGAAACCTGCAAATTATCGCATGGGAAATTGATCATCCATGGGAAAAAGTAGAATTTCGCAGTAATTTTCTACATTTGTGCCATGTTGGTGTCGGTAATTAAAACGGTTGTTTCAGTTTGCGTGGCGATACTCTCTGGTTTGCTTGATATTTCTGTGAAGGCCGGGATTACACAAACATCGCACGAAACAGACAGTATATTGAACCTACTCGAGATAAGCCCTGACAGGATAAAACCAAAAATCTATCTTCGGCTAAGCGAAATCGTGTTGCATGCTGACACCCTTCAATCTGCACTCTATGCCCATCAGGCATTGAAACTTTCCAATGAGTTGGAGATTCCTCCTGACCAACTAAGGGCTAATCATCAATTAAGTAAAATTTACTTTCATCTTGATTCATTACAACTGGCACTCGAATATGCGCAGGAAGCGATAAGGATTTCAAAACAAGTGAATGTTGATGAGGATTTGAGACCAACCATGGAAACACTCACAGGCGAAAGCCTTTACCTGCGAGCCGCCTGTTACAGTCAAGTGTACCCCGATAGTGTGCAAGCAATCGTATTCGACCTGATAAACGCTTTGACAAAACTTCAGAATTCTTCATGGTATGAAACAATAGCCAAAGCTTATCAATTGATTGGCCAGCAATATCTGGACATGAATATTTTTGACAAGGGAATTGAACACCTCCTGAAAGCCATAGACTTTTATGAATTAATTGATGACAAATCCGCAATGGCCTACCTTTACATGCAATTGTCCTACAGATTTGATCGAGTAACGGGTTTGCAATACGCTCAAAAAGCTATTGAGCTTTACGCGCAGGCAAATGATTCGTTAGGGATGGCGCGAAATCTCATCCATATGGCATATCATACAAGAAAAATTCTGGATAAAGAAACTAATCTCAACTATGTTAACCTGGCTTACAACATTTACGAAAAGTTCAACGATTATTCCGGGATGGTGTACTCACTTTTTCACCTGGCCACCTATCACTGCCTTCACATCGGCGACTCAGCCATAGGCTTAGCTTATCTCAAAAAAGGCGCAGACATTGCTCTAAAAAATAAAGTAACTAAATCTGCCGGACATATTTTTGTCACCCTTGGAAATTTTTATAAAAACAGGCATCAATATGATTCGGCTGCATATTATTTTCACCTGACCGATTCCATAACCAATCTTAATCCGGAAAAACCAGAAAGAATTCGTTTTCTGACCAGTATGGGCGAATATTATACAGACCTGCATAAGCCTGCAAAAGCCGAGGAGTACCTGCTTAAAGCACTCAATATGTCAGTAAAGATTGATGAATGGCAACTAACCGAAATCATTTATCACGCGCTATATTCTTTGTATAAACAAACCGGGGATTTTGAGCAGGCGCTGCACTATTTCGAACGCCGCAGAAATTTGATGAACAGGATGATGAATCAAAGTACAGAGCGTGCAATCGCCGAAATGCAGATCAGGTATGAAACTGCACGGGTGGAACATGCACTGGATATAATGAAAAAAAATGAGGCACTGCAAAATGCCGAACTGCAACGAAAACAGATCGCCATATACTCGATCTTAGCCGGCTTGTTGCTGATTATGGCTTTTACAGCTTTGCTGGGCCGGCAATATCTTGTTAAAAGAAAAGCCTATGATAAACTGATGGAAAAAAACCTCGAACTAATCAATACAGAAAAAAAGATAAGCCATAGAGAGTCAACTGATCAAAATGAAAGTCCGCCGCTCGATCCAACCATACACAAACAAATCGCAGACAGGCTGCATTACCAGATCAGAAAAAATAAAATATTTCTCAGGAGCGATCTTACCCTTAATGTGCTGGCAAAAAAATGCGGAACAAATTCATCTTATCTGTCAAAAGTCATCCATCAGGATTACGATGCCAATTTCAATGGCTTTATCAACGCACTCCGCATTAGGGAAGCACAAATAATGATGGCCGATGAGCGCTATAAATCCTATTCCATTGAGGGGATTTCGTCAACTGTTGGGTTTAATACAAAGTCGGTTTTCAATAATTCATTTAAAAAGATTACTGGAGTCACACCTTCCTATTACCTGGCATATCTGATTGAGAAAAAACATCACCAGGACCATATGCCCCCCGGACGGGCTAAAACGCGGTAAAACTATGTCCATCTGCAATGTTGACATTTATAAATCCGCACAAAAAATATTAGCTTTTGCCGGATTCTTTTCATACTTTTGAACGTTGGTAGAAAGAAAAATCATCATCGGCCACGCCAAAAATTTCGTAAAATGAAAAGGTTTGTAAAAACCGGCAATTTGTGTCTTATGCTGTTGATCTGTTTTTACGGATGCAAAAACAGATGGCCTGAAAACAAATATCTTGGCGAAATTCCGGCCATCGCAGCCCGTTATCAGGAAAAGATTGAAACACTGGAAAAAAAAACCGACAATTGTTACAACCTGGAAAAAGCATATGAATATGCAATCAGAGCAAAGAATCTCAGCAAAGAGGCTGAACAAAAAATCGGGGAAGCATTTGATGAACTACCGGACCCGGCGTTGATTCCTGTAATTCAGGATCAATCCGAAGCAGGTTTTTCTATCAGGGAGGTCAGAGTAGTTGCGGCATCGCGACAGGCACTCAGACTTGAGGCCGTAATAATTTGCGGGGGTACAGCACCTTTGGCAGATACTATTTCCATTTGTGGATTGAATGAAAAAGGGCTAATTATTGAACCTGCTGTACTGCTCTGCAAATCAAATGCAACAACGCAAAATAGCATGACGATCTTCTCTGGAGTTGTTCCTCATCCCGAAAACTTCACACACCTCGAAGTATTGAAAATCGTCTGTATGAATCCGAAGTAATACCCCCACGGTCCTGCCATCCAACCAACCGGAATTGAAAACTTAACCTAAAAACCGATAATTGCAAAATGAATGACAACCAGCCGGAATGTATGGGATTATTCATTTTATATTTAATGTCTTAACTGAAATACCAAGTATATATAAAATACATACTGCAGGCACAAGAAATCCCAGCAATACATCCATATCGGCCAAAGCCCCAGTGATGGGAGGCACCACAGCGCCCCCAACAATGGCCATTACCATCAGGCCGGATAGCTCATTGGTGCGTGATGGCATAGCATCTACAGTGATCGAAAAAATCAGGGGGAAAATATTGGCAAAACCCAGGCCAACCAGAAAAATGCCTGCAAAAGCGGTGTACTGATTTCCAAAAAATAACATCAACATACCCAGCATGGAAAGCAACACCGTATAAAATAGAAATTTACCTGCTTTGACGAATCGCAGTATGAAGGCTCCTGATAAACGACCGATAAAAATCGGCAGGAAAAATAATGACCAGGCCAGCCATAAACCAAAATTACTGATATCATATACCTTGCGCATCAGGATAGGAACCTGCATACTCATTGAAACTTCGGCGCCCACATATAAAAAAATGCCTGCCACCATCATCAGGACAAATGGATTCTTCAGTAAAGCAAGACTCGAAGCGAGGGTAGCCGGACTTGTCGTACCCGTATTTTTTTCAGTAATGCGAATGGATTGAACCCAGATCAGTGTAAGCAGCAGGATCAAAGCAAACAAAGGAAAAAGAATTGTCCAGTCCATGCCGAATAACACGGCCACTGCCGGCGGCACCAGGAATCCCAGCGACGATCCGATGGCTTTGACAGACTGCGCCAGCGAAAGGTTGCTTGAGTATTTGCCTTCTTGCGATACGTCACGCATGATCGGATTGCCTGCCACCTGCAAGGTGGTTGCACCCGCACCAAGCAGGAAAATAGATGCAAACAATGCATATAGTTTCATATTCGAACCTGCGGCTATTGGCGCCTGCGATCCGTACATCCCAAAAATTATGGGGATGATCAAACCTAAAAGCGCAATTATCAATCCCATCGAAAGCACATACTTTTTCCCTTTCTGATCCTGGTAGACTCCCAGTGGTATTGAAAGTATACCAAACATAATAAATCCGCTCGTGGTCATCAGTGAGGCAATGAAGTTTGATACCTGGAAAGTTTCTTTGACCAGCGAAACCAGGGGTCCGACAACATCTCCAAAGCCCATGGCCAGGAAGGCAAGAAATACGGGTAAGGTTTTGTTTTTTGTCATAATAATTTTGGTTTAAGTGATGATTCCCTGATATTTAAGTGAACAGATAATCGAACCGAGCGCTCATTTTCAGGAATTTCCTGATTGTTAATTTGCCTGTATAACAGGTCGAAAGCATGCTCACAAAGCTTTTCGATAGGTTGCTCAATAGCCGTCACAGAAGGTCGTGTAAATTCAAAATATGAAACATCGTCAAAGCCAACAAGGGCAATTTCTTCAGGAATCCGGACAGAAAGTTTGCGGAGATATTTAAGGCAAACCGTGGTAAGATTGTTATTAAGGGTGAATATGGCTTCAGGCCTGTTATTTGCATGAAAAATTCTTTGTAACCCTTCATCCACAGCCTTTTCTATCTGTTCGAAAGGCGCCCGTATCATCCATTCTCCGGGTATAACAACCCCTGCTTCAGCCAGAGCAGTTTCAAAACCTGTGATACGATCGCGGATGGTGGAAATATGCTCAGGTGAAATACTGATCATCGCTATATTGCGTATGCCCAGATCGAGTAAATGCCGGGCTGCAAGTTGCGCACCTCCGGTATTGTCAACCGATACATTGGGCGAAAGCATGTTTGGAAAACTGCGGTCAATGAGCACATGTGGCATGCCCGAAGCAGTCATTTCGTTGAAATAATCCGGGTTTTTCTGTGATGAGGAAATGATGAGGCCATCAACCTTACGATCGCGCACCAGACGTATGATTTCAAGCTCTTTCTCAATGATTTCGTCGGTGCTGCAACTAACAACGCTGAGCCCATGCTGCCAGGCGTAATCTTCAACATTGCGCGCGATACATGAATAAAACCTGTTTGAAATATCGGAAACGATCAAACCTATGGTATTGGTTTTTCCAATCCTGAATCCCCGCGCCAGTGCATCGGGTTGAAAATTCATTTCCCGTATCTTCTCCCTCACTTTCCTTTGTGTTTCAGCACTGATGCCATGTGCATCGCCCTTATTGTTGATAACAAGCGAAACCAGGGTTTTGGAAACACCGAGGCTATTTGCCACATCGGCCAGTGAAATTTTCTTTGCCATAAGGACTAATAATGCTGCAAAGATAAAAATTAGCTAAACCGATTTAGCATACCAGTAGAATTTTCAATAAAGCCAAAAACCATAGCTGTGGTAAATCACCTTACAACGTCCACCCAGCGTCCCCGGCCGTTTGAATGAATACTCCTGTCATACATGGCCTCAAGGATAGGAGCAGGCAGGTAGTAATGGCCTGAATAAGCCGCTATCAATGATATTTTAAAAACTTTTTTCTCTTTTGTTCCCAGGTCGAAATAGGTCATCACACGATCGTCGCGGATATCCTGATAAGTAAAAGAGGATGCATGGGACCCTGCCTGATCAAAAATGCGAAGATTGCCTATTTCCCAACCAGAAGGAAAAACTTGCGTAAGTGCAATATCAGTGATGGATCGTGTATAAGAAGGATTTGTGACCGCAATCTCGGCCACAACATCGTTGCCCTGTTGAAGTTTGCTAATATCCAGTGTTTTTCCAGCAGCATCGGTGTAGCGTATGCTTACCTGAATATTACTTTCAGAAGCGATTTCATCGCCGGGAGCAGGAATACCTTCGGTAAAAAGACGGGCAAACAACACTGCCTTACTGTGGTTTTCGATCAGAATTTTCCCACCAGAGTTCGCGGTAGAAAGGCTGACTTCAAAAATCTTACTTCGTTCTTTAAAACTGCTCTTCTTTCCATCATCCTGTTTTACGCTTGCATTGATTTCATGTGATGTTTTATCCCCGCCCAGGAATTTCGATACCGCCAGCAGTGAATAAGCTGTGGTTTGCGTGCTCATCCACATGTTGGAGCTAAGCGCTTCGCTGAGTTGCTGTAGTATATCATAAGCTTTTTCCCGTTCATTCATATAGATCAGAGTTTCAAGGATCATAGCCCAGTCACGTTCCATTGAACCATAAGTGTTTGAAAAATCAGTGTATGCATTGATCTGCCTGTCTAAGCCCTTAATCATATTTTGTGCTACACTTTGCTGGCCTATTAAACCATAGGCGGCAGCCAGTCGCCAGCTGGCGGCCATCGACAAATCAGCACGCTCACGAAGGCGATTCATGGCACCGGTTTCCGGGGTTTTGGCCAAAGCTAAAGTAAACAGCCTGTAAGCCTGCACAAGGTCGCTTTGGTGGTAAGCATATCGGGTTGCCGGTGTAGTCTGACCCCAGGCACGGGCAGCCAGCTGCTGGTAGTTGATCCATTGGTTTTTAATGCCGGGAGGAATAGCGTAGCCCAGGGCTTCGGCTTCCAGGATAAAATGGCCTGCATAACTGGTTGACCATTCATCGGTATAATTACCTCCCGGCCAGGAAGTAAAGCTGCCATCAGGTAACTGGAAAGAACGCAGGCGTTGAAGCCCTTCTTTCACATTCATCTCAGTGCGCTTTTTCTCCAGTTCGTTCAAATTGACTACCGATGAAATAAACAATTGCGGGAAAGCACCCGACACAGTTTGCTCAAAACAACCATGCGGATACCGAAACAGATAGCGCAAGCGATTATTGAGATCAATGGGCGGAATCGTACTGAGTTCCAGGCTTAGGCTGTTGGTTCCGGGCAAACCAAAAAAAGTGTAATCCATGTTTTTGCTTTCAGCGGCCTCAAGCAATATTTTTGTCGAAACGGTACGTGCTGTGTTCGGATTGCGGATGCCGATCTCAATATCATGGACAGCCCTGTCTTGCCCTGAAACAGCCATAACTTTCACATTGCCGATACCGGTCTGTCTTTTGGTTCCAAACTCAAAAAAGATGGTCTGATCACCAGGCTCTTCGAAATAAATAGTTTGCGTGAGTGAGCCCGACATGAAAATATCACTCGACTGAATGCTTACATCCACCTTGCGAATTTCAGGTTCCATTGCAAACACGGTTACAGGCAGGCTGAAAGTTTCGCCGGGGCCAAGCATTCTGGGCAAGGTAGCCAATAACATTAAGGGTTTGCGCACCGGAGTTTGCTTATGAGCGAAACCATATGCTTTCGTGTTGCCGGCAATGACCATGGTTCGCACTGAACCAATGTATTGTGGCAGTTCAATGCTGAGTTCCTTCTTTTCATTGGATTTGATGGTGAAAGGGCCGATGAATTTAACCACCGGTTTAAAACGATTGGCCAGGTTGGCATCTTCCCCTTGTACGAACTCATCGTCGCCGCCGATGCTGAACATTTGTTCGAATCTGCCACCGAAAGCGCCGATCACCTGGTCATACAAATCCCAGGTTCTTACACCAAGGGCTTCGCGGACAAAAAATTTCGCCCATGGATCGGGTGTTGTGAAGCGTGTGAGGCTAAGGAGTCCCTCATCAACAATGGCAAGCGTGAAAGTCATGTCCTGGTTGTTTTTTTCGCTGACTATGACTTTGAAAGGTTTTTCAGGTTCCAGCACATCAGGCATTGCAATTACAGGTTGCAGACGTGTGGCCGGGTCTTCAACAAACATAGGCAGGATGCCGTAGAGTCGGATGGGCAAATCGTTGATGGTTTGCTCATGAGGCTGCAGCAGACTGATGTGCACGTATACATTGGGGATCATGGCTTTGGTGACGGCCACCTTCACCACGGTTTCGCTCTCCGTTGTGCTCACTCGAAAAATATCAAGAATACGGGTACCATTTTCTATGCTGATGATGGCCGAACTGCCCGCTGACGAGGGGAAAGTGATGGTGGCCTGATCGCCGGGCCTGTATTTATCCTGATCGGTGGTGAAGGTGAGCATGGTGGTACCTTCGGGTGCGGCACGGCGTGCGCGTCCAGCCATGGAGGGCCAGTCGAAATAACCGATGAACCCTGTGCTATGGCCACTAATTTGATCGCTCGCCTTTATAAAATACTGACCCCACAGACTGTCGGGGATTTGTATGCTGCAGGAACCTCGGCCATTTGCTGCTACAACGTTATAGCTAAAAACCGGCACCCTGCTTTGCTGACGCATGTATTGAGCCAGATTGCGATCATATGCGCTCCACCACCAGTTCCAGTCTATTTTATAAACTTCAACATGCAGATTGCGCTGGCTGCGAGGGTTTCCATCAAGATCAAGAGAGGCAAGCTCAAGGAGATAGTCGCGCCCGGTTTCAAGCATTCCGTAATGGCTCGTGGGCAGTGGTTTCAAACCCACATAGCTGTCGTAAGGTGAAAAGGGCGCTTCAAATCCGTCAATACTGAAATCCCCGCCTTCTTCAAACACCCGGGTCGCAAAAAATGCAGTAAGCATGCCAGGGGCATTGCTGCTGCCCGGCATATCCACTATAAAACTTGCCTTGCCTGTTTCATCGAGCGTGCTGTCATAAAGGATCTTTTCTTCAGAAGTGAAGATTTTTGTTGGATCGGTGAATTGATAAGCATTCCATCCTGAAAATTGAGTTCGGGCAGGGCTTAACTTTACTTTTACATCGGACTTAAGATTGCGGGCGGTG
>CAYQRU010000023.1:0-34554 GCA_964419945.1 uncultured Bacteroidales bacterium
CTGGAAAATATTCACCGGAATAATGCTGCTTGGAACTTCGGCATACTTTGCTGGCTGTGTAAAAGGCGATTTTGACGAACCACCGATTTTTCTCCCAAAGGTCGACTTCGAATCCAATACTACTATAGCCGCACTTAAGTCGTCCTACACCTCTTTCAAGCTGATCGAAGATACTATTATCATACAGGGTATAGTGGTAGCCAATGACGAAAGCGGAAACTTATACAAAAAAATTATCATTCAGGATTCAACAGCCGGTATCGAGTTGGCCTTAGACAAGACAAATCTTTACAATGAATATAAACTTGGGCAAAGAATCTTCGTAAAATGCAAAGGCATGTATATCGGAGATTACAATAATCTGATACAACTTGGCTACCTTTATGAAGGTGCAATCGGACGTCTTCCAGAAGTGTTTATTCCCCAGCACATCTTCCGCGACAGCCTTCCCGGCAAAGTTCCTGAACCACAGGTTACCGAACTCACAGGTTTAAATTCTTTCCTGATCAGCAAACTCGTTAAATTTGAAAACATCAGTTTTACCGAACCCGGAAAAGAATGGGCGCCTCAAACAGCGGATGCAACCAACAGGGCTATTGTCGGTTCAACCATGGTTGTAAGAACCAGTAAATACGCCAATTTTGCCAGTCAGCTCGTACCGGCAGGCTCTGGCAATGTCACCGGAATCCTGAGCATATTTGGCAGTACTTATCAATTGACCATCCGCGATACGAGCGACTTAAAGAATTTTAGCGGTACTACCCCCCCGCCACCTACAGGAGGGGATGGTTCTTTTGATGATCCTTTTACAGTGGCGCAGGTCATTGCAGGTTCCACCGGTAATGCTGTATGGGTGACGGGTTATATTGTCGGAGTATATGAAACTGATGTGAATCCGTTTGTAGGTAATTTTGCCCCGCCTTTCCGAACAAACAGCAATATGCTGATAGCAGCAACAGCCAGTGAAACAGTTCTCACCAACTGTGTTCCGGTGCAGTTGCCATTTGGAGAGATCAGAACAGCACTTAACCTTGTTGACAAACCTGAAAACAAAGGAAAAGAGGTGAAAATTTTAGGCAATCTCGAATCCTACTTCAGCCAGCCTGGAGTCAAAAGTCTGACCGGCTATTGGCTGGATGGCTCGGGAATTATTCCAACAACCGGCTTTTTTACTGAGGACTTTACAACCAGCCTCGGTCAGTTTACTGCGGTAAATGTAACCGGAGCACAGGTTTGGGAATGGGCCAGTTTTGATGGAGGCTGTGCCAAGATGACCGGCTATGCTTCAGGATCAAACAATGCCAACGAAGATTGGCTTGTATCGCCACAAATCTCACTCGCTGGTCGCACAGGTGTTAAAGTAAGTTTCCGTGAAGCAATTAATTATATCACCAATATCAACGATCTGAAAGTCTTGATCTCAACTAACTATTCCGGCACCGGCAATCCTAACTCCGCCACATGGGTCGAGCTTACCGGATTTACCCGTGCCGCCGGTAGTAGCTGGGACTTTTTTGAAAGCGGCGAAGTAAGCCTGGCATCCTATGAAGGGCAAAATATACGCATTGCTTTCAAATATACCTGCACAAGCAGTGCTTCAGCAACCTGGGAGATTGGTAAAGTGATACTTACCTCCTCGAAATAGATAACCTGATTGGCGAAAAACACCGTTGGTGGCTTTTAATAAAAGCTGTTAATTTTCAGATTTAAATACTTTATGATCTCAGGTGATTCAAAATAAGAGTCTACCCTGAATATAGTGTGAATCACACAAACATAGTGTTCGCAGTCCGTGTAAGAAATAAGACGCTGAATATTAGCCATATGAACACTACGTGTTTCTTATGCCCAGAAAGTAAATTATGTTTTCAGGCTTTTTTGAGCAGACTAAACAATTATGCGCTGTAGAGTATCTGCCTGAAATGATATTTTTGATAAAGCGCCAGGTGTGGCTTTACTTTTTCTTTGCCTGATTGGCCACGGCATCCATAAGTTTTTTCAGAGTTTCCGGATCGGCCAGGTATTCATCTTTCACAAGGTTCATACAATCATCAAACTCAAAAACATAAGGAATTCCCGTAGGAATGTTCATTTCCAGAATATCCTTGTCGCTGATGTTTTTGAGAACTTTAACCACACCCCTCAAACTGTTGCCATGGGCAACTACCAGCACATGATCGTAATTCAGTAAAGCTGGTTTGATTTCGTTTTCCCAATAGGGAAGCATTCGATCAATGGTATGTTTCAGGGCTTCGGTGCCTGGAATCTCTTCCTGTCCAATATTTTTATACCGTGGATCGTGCCTGGGATGCCTGGGATCATTTTCGTCCAGAGGAGTGGGCGGCACATCATAACTGCGGCGCCATTGCAATACCTGCGCATCACCATATTTTTCAGCAGTTTCCGCCTTATTTAAGCCCTGCAGCATTCCGTAATGTTTTTCATTCAGACGCCAGGTGCGGTGTACCGGTATCCACATGAGATCCATTTCGTCGAGAATGACCCACAAGGTGCGGATGGCACGTTTTAATACCGAAGTATGCGCTACCCCAAACTGAAATCCCAATTCTTTCAGTTTTTTACCGGCTTCACGGGCTTCTTCGATACCTTTTGGCGAAAGGTCAATGTCTGTCCAGCCTGTAAAACGGTTTTCTTTATTCCAGAGGCTTTCTCCATGTCGTACCAGGACTAGTTTTTTCATCTTTACAATTTTTTATGATTATTTTCGCAAGTAATTGGTTCATTCATTATTTAAAGTGCAAAAATAACTATTTTGCTCCTTTGATGTTCAAAATAAAAACTGCTTTGTTGTGTACCTTACCGGTTCTCCTCGTGTATTAAGACTTTTTATGCCCCCCGGATTGATCTGGCAAATGCCCGCACAGCATAAGAACCTGTATCTTACTTTTGACGACGGTCCTGTCAAAGGTGTTACCGTGGAAGCATTGGCTGTACTAAAGGATTTCAATGCCAAAGCAACTTTCTTTTGTGTTGGCGACAATGTAAGAAAATATCCTGACACCTTCCGGAAAATCAAGGAAGCAGGCCATGCTACTGGCAATCATACTTTTCATCATCTGAATGGCTGGAAAACACCTGATGAAAAATACTTCAACGACATACAACTATGCGCCAGATGGGTTGAGTCTCCTCTGTTTCGTCCTCCATATGGTCGTATTACCCGTAGCCAGAGCAGATATTTGTTAAAAAACTTTAAGCTCGTCATGTGGACAGTACTTGGTGGTGATTTCGATCCCGGGGTAAGTGTAGTGAGATGTTGTGAAAACATTTTCAGCTCTGCAGGGCCAGGTTCAATCATCGTATTGCACGATCAGCAAAAAACCGCTGGCACTATGTTGCAGGTCTTGCCTGTGATACTGAATCATTATATAAATGAGGGATATAATTTTTTACCCTTGCAATTTCCAGTGTAAGATTTCATTTTCACCTTACACCGGATCAACGTCAACGATAATCCTGGTTTGTTTATGTGTTGTTGTTCTCAAAAAGGATGTAATTATTTCACTGATCCGGCTTTTAGCTTGCGGCAATGTAGCATCGCGCCATAGTTTTATCAGTATTTCCTTGATATAATAATTTCTTATCCTGGAAACCACAGGATATTCAGGACCAAGAACCTGACGGGGAAAATCCTTTCTTATTAACTGTGCCAGTTCAATAGCAACCTTTTCCAATGGCTCCGGATCTTTGTGTCTGATTGATAATTTTAGCAGGCGGGTAAAAGGAGGATAATGATATTTATACCGCTCATTTATCTGATGCCGATACATTCCTTCATAATCGTTTTCGATCACGAAACGGATGACCGGATGTTGCGGGTTGCGGCTTTGTATGATCACCTTTCCCTGCTTATTTTTTCGTCCTGCCCTGCCACTTACCTGTGCCATCAACTGATAACTTCGCTCGAAGGAACGAAAATCAGGGTAACTGATCATATTGTCAGCACTCAGGATTCCAACAAGGCTAACATTATCAAAATCAAGCCCTTTAGTCACCATTTGTGTGCCGGTAAGTACTTCGGTTCTTCCGGCTTCAAAATCGCTGAGAATTCTTTGGTGCGCATATTTATTCCTGGTGGTGTCAATATCCATTCTGGCAATCCGAATTTCAGGATATAGCAAGGCAAGCTCTTCCTCCACTTTTTCGGTTCCGAAACCAATCAGGTTAAACTCCCGGCTTTCGCATTTTGGGCAACGCTGAGGTACAGGTTCGCTGTACCCGCAATAATGGCATCGCAAATGCTTTTCTCTTTTATGATAAATCAGGGTAACATCGCAATGGCGGCATTCTGGCACATAATGACATTTTGCACACTCTGTCCGAAGGGCAAATCCGCGCCGGTTCAAAAAAAGGATGATCTGCTCCTTTTGCTCAAGTGCCTGTTCAATCGCCTGAAGCAATACTGGGCTGAAATGACTTTTCATTTGTTTCAGCCGGGTTGCTTCTTTGACGTTGGCAACTATAATTTCAGGAAGCAGGATGTCTCTGTAACGCCTGGTAAGTGAAGCAAAGCCGTATTTACCGGTTTTTGCATTGAAATAGCTTTCAATGGCAGGAGTTGCTGACCCTAATAAGACGTTGGCATTATGCTGACGAGCCAGGTAGATGGCTGCATCACGTGCATTGTAGCGCGGATTTGGATCGTATTGCTTGTAAGATCCGTCGTGTTCTTCGTCAACGATGATCAGTCCCAGTTTTCTGAATGGCAGAAAAAGGGCAGATCGCGCCCCCAGGATCACACTGTGAGCAACAGGCTCATCATCCACAGGAGGTTGCCAAACAACTACTTTATTCCAGACTTCTGCCCTTTCAGATTCGCCAAAACGAGAATGATACACTCCCACCACATTGCCAAAATATTTACGAAGTCGTGATATAACCTGCGTGGTGAGTGCAATCTCGGGTAGCAGGTAAAGTGCCTGGTAACCCGCGCGAAGTGTTTCGTCAATAAGTTTAACATAAATTTCGGTTTTTCCGCTGGATGTAACACCATGTAACAGCACGGGTTTTTGATTTCTAAAATAATTTTTGATTTTCACATATGCTTCCTGTTGGTGCAACGTTAGCTGAATGCCTGTGATTGCCTGAATCGCCTGATAATTTTCCAGCCTTGATACCAATTGTTCTGTTTCATCCAGCAACCCTTTTTCAACCAGCGAGCGTAAAGCAGCATCGGCATTTGTGGTTTGAGCAAGCAAAACTGACCTGGGAATACCATTTCCCGGATTTTTATTGGATTCAAGGTGATGCAACAAATTGTTTAACAGCTCATTTTGCCGTGGAGCACGTTTTTCGAGGTAGTCCATCATGGCTGATAGAGCTTTTTCGTCATTGCGGTAGGTTTTAGCCAACTGATAAAACTTCTCCTTATTAGGAGTATAGCGCTGTACAATTTCTTCAAAAACCTGAACAGCCTTTTTTTCAATCAAAGAATTGACGAGCGGAATGACTCTTTGCTGACCTGCAATTTGCGACACATCGGAAATGCTGATTTCTTTCTGCTGCTCTAACACTGTGATTACCCTGTATTCGCGTTCATTGAAGCTGCTGTAATCGAAATCAAAATCCGGATCAAGCACAATACGGCTTTCGCTGCTCAATTTCAGTGACGGTGGAAGGGCAGCATTCATTATTTCTCCCATTGTGCACATATAATACTCCGACATCCATTCCCAAAACATAAATTGCTGAGAGCAAACCACCGGTAAGATGTCCATCTGAACCATAATATCTTTTACAGGCAGACAGGGTTGTATTTCGTGAATACTATATACCAGCGCGGTATATAGTTTCTTTTTCCCAAACTGAA
Organism: uncultured Bacteroidales bacterium; assembly: GCA_964419945.1. GTDB lineage: Bacteria > Bacteroidota > Bacteroidia > Bacteroidales > JAAYJT01 > JAAYJT01. The sequence continues at coordinate 5,831 of CAYQRU010000023.1, forward strand.
CCACTACTCTTACTCCGGATACTAAGGATGATTCTATCTCCTGCGGGACAGCATATGTAAAAAAACCCGGGAGCGGTAAAGGCAGCAGAACATTGGCATATTTGCCGGAATGTGAGAACATGAGAAGTTATCAATAAAAATAGTTTGGCTTTAAGAAATCATTGCATGAAGCAGCACGTACAGGGTCTCAAAATTAATGCATAATTTGAATTAGTGGTCACTTTCAAAATAAAATGCAAAAAAAAGGGTTAATTGATAGCTGTTTAACTTTGCTAAAAATCCAATTATCCCGTTTCAGATCCAGGTTTATAAAAACTCACATTTTACTGATAATGAAAAAAGTACGAGAATCTTTGCCCATTCTTTTTCTTACAGTTTTTATTCTTCTGTCCGCCTGTGAAACACCGGTTCCTAAACCACGAACCTTTTTCAGAATCGCCCTCCCAGAAAAAAACTACCTGCCTCTTGATGCAACTTTTCCCTATTGTTTTGAATACCCGGAATATGCTACCATACGGTTCGATCCCTCCCCCCTGGCTGAGCCTTACTGGATCAACGTTGATATACCCCGCTTCAACGCCATAATTCATCTCAGTTATAAAAAGGTGAGCAACAACCTGGCTGCTTACCTTGACGATTCACACCGGTTGTTGACCAAACAAATCTCCAAAGCATCCGGAATTCGTGAAGACACTGTTGAAAACCCAAATGAAAAGGTATTTGGAACGGTTTATCATGTAAAGGGTCCTGGAGTAGCTTCGCCCTGCCAGTTTCACGTTACCGACAGCACCCGGCATTTTTTAAGAGGTGCCTTGTATTTCAATGTTATTCCTAATAACGATTCACTGGCACCTGTTATTGATTTTCTGAAAGAAGATATACAGCATCTTCTTTCGACTCTGCGCTGGAATTAGCTTGCAGTTATATCAAATAATTTTGTTCCGGTTTGTTTGGAATTATCTGATCAGAACATAACCATCCAACAAGTATTCACAGGCTTTGAGCAGCCTTTTCACCGTAAGGAAGAATAATATTGCAACAACTTTCTGCAGCCAGCCAGCCTGTCGAAAAGGCCAGTTGAAGATTGAATCCACCTGTAGTGCCATCAAGGTCAATAACTTCACCTGCAAAAAATAATCCTGGTTTTAGTTTCGATTCCATTGTCCGGGGATTTATCTCGGCTGTACTAACACCGCCTGCTGTGATGATAGCTTCTTTAAAACCCGGATGACCTTTTATTTCAAAGCGGAAATCTTTCATTAGCAATAAAATTTTCCGCCTTTCCAATGCGCTTAACTGATGACATAATTTATTACCATCAATTTTCAGCAATTCAATAAAAACAGGGATCATTTTTGAAGGAAGCCAAAGTCTGAATATGTTCTCCAACTGCTTCCTGCCATGCGCATCAAGATCACGCAATAGTCGTGCATCAAGTTTTTTTTCGTCCAGGGCAGGCTTCAGGTCAATACCTATCTCCACCAGTTGATTTTTTAATAAAGCTTCCACTACCACCCGACTAAGTGTCAGTGTTACAGGCCCGCTAAGTCCATAATGAGCAAACATCAGTTCGCCGAATTCTTCAGCAACTTTTTTTCTGTTCACCCACACTACGGCGTTGATGTTTTTCAATCCCAGCCCCTGCAGTTTTCCCGCCGTATTTCCATGTGTAACCAGGGGCACCAATGCAGGCCTGATTTCACTGATAGTGTGCCCGGCCTGTTTGGCCAGCGAATACCCATCGCCGGTGGAGCCGGTAGCCGGATAAGATTTTCCGCCTGTACAAATGATAACAGCTTTCGCCTTATAATCAATGCTTTCCCCATCCACAACGGCGTGAACGCCGTTCACCCTGCTTTCATCTGAAAGCAATGCCGAAACTCTTGCAAGGTATTGAATGTGGATGTTTTTCTTCCCCATCCATTGAATGAGTGCATGAAATACATCGGCAGCGTTATTACTTGCCGGAAAAATCCGGTTACCTCTTTCGGTAACGGTTTCAACACCCTGTTTATGAAGAATCTCTAAAATGTCATCAGAAAAAAAGGCATCGAATGCATGTTTCAGAAACCGGCCGTTGGGAAAAATGTTTTTAAAGAAAACCGATTGCGGTGCATTGTTGGTGATATTACATCGTCCTTTTCCGGTTATTAACAATTTTCGACCTGCCTGCCTCATCTTTTCAAGCAGCAATACACATGCCCCACGATGGGCTGCCCTGCCTGCGGCAATCAATCCCGAAGCGCCGGCGCCAACCACGATTACATCAAAAGTTTTCTCTGACTTTTTCAACAACTTTGTTTTCTGAAACATTCGCAGCAAAGGTAAAGCTTTCAGGCAAAGCAATTCATGTAACTTACTTCAACCAGTTCAAATACTCAAATGCAAATATGTATTTTTGCCCTTAGCATTTACACCTACTTCGTTTTCAGTAATTTTTTATAATCCTTCAGTACAATATGATATGCCTTACACCTACGAATATCCCCGACCTGCCGTAACCGTTGACATTATTGTGTTCAGAAACAAGATGTCAGAAGTCCTGCTAATAAAAAGGCTACATCCACCGTTTCAAGATCATTGGGCTTTGCCGGGAGGTTTTGTTGATATGGATGAAACACTTGAAGAGGCAGCCACAAGGGAACTGGAGGAAGAAACCGGCATTACAGGAATATCGCTACACCAATTTCATGCTTTCAGCGATCCTGGCCGCGATCCCCGCCACCGGACCATCTCTGTAATTTTCTGGGGAATTTCTGAAAACAGCAACTCCCTGGCTAAAGCAGGTTCAGATGCAGGTGAAGTATGTTGGTTCAACCTGAATGTGCTCCCTTCGCTGGCTTTTGATCACGAAAAGATTCTTGAAAAAGCGACTACTGATTTGATTCAGAAAATGTGAGATGTGATAACTGATTAAATCAGAGTCATCGCCATTCATAAAATCATTTACATTGCCTCTAACATTGCATGTACAATATTCCCTGCCCCAAGTTCAATATCAACAATGCTGGCATTTAACATGTAACACGGAGTTGTGAACACGTGATGCTTCTTGTCAACCACCACTTCCCCATGTGATGTCCTGATATGCTTCGAACCCATTTTCGTGATTGCTTCTGCAGTCCCGGCATCACTGCCAATTGTAACTTCCACGTCGCCAAGCAAACGGGAAATCAGTGCAGGAGCAATACAGAGTGCGCCAATAGGTTTTTTCATTGCATGGGTGGTTCTCACTGCTTTTTCCACATCTGGATTAACCTTGCAGGAAGGCCCGTCGAAAGCAAAGGTGCAAAGGTTTTTGGCAACTCCGAAGCCTCCCGGTAATATGAGTGCATCGTAATGCTTCGGATCATATTCGGTCAAAGGTTTTATGTTTCCCCTGGCAATACGTGCCGACTCAACCAGTACATTACGATTTTCGGGCATCACCTCCCCGGTAAGATGATTGATTACATGATACTGCATCGAATCAGGTGCAAAAATCTGATAATCAGCGCCAGCCTTCTTTATAGCCAGCATAGTCAGGACTGTTTCATGGATTTCGGCACCGTCGAAAACACCACTTCCAGCGATGATAACTGCAAACTTCTTCATAGATGTGAATATTTGATTGTGTATTTTTGTATTGTCAATGAATGTTCAAAGTTATAAAAAATAGCAGAACCTATACAAAAATCATCGTTATCATGTGCGGACGATTTTCGCTTACAACTGATGAAGCCGTTCTGAATGAACGTTTCAGACTGGCCGGAGGTATTGAACCTTATGTGGCAAGGTATAATTGTGCTCCAACACAAAATCTTGCTGTTATTATAGCTGAAGAACCTCTGCGATTGAGATTCTTCAGGTGGGGTTTGATTCCATTCTGGGCAAAAGATGAAAAAACAGGTCATAAAATGATCAACGCCCGAGCCGAAGGCATTGATGATAAACCATCTTACAAACACGCCTTCAGACAGCGCCGCTGCCTTGTGCCTGCCGATGGTTTTTACGAATGGAAAAACAAGAATGGAAAAACACCTTACAGGATCACACTTAAAAACAACCTGCCCTTTGCTATGGCAGGTATCTGGGAAGCATGGAAAAGTCCGGAAGGCAAAATCATTTACACATTCTCCATTATTACAACCACAGCCAATGTATTAATGCAAGGCATCCACGATCGTATGCCAGTCATCCTGTCCCCTGAAACGGAAGAAACCTGGCTCAAAAGCAGCCATCCCGGTGAACTCAGGGAATTGCTGAGACCTTATGACACTGAACAAATGCAGGCTTATGAGATTTCAAAACTTGTAAACTCGCCGGCGAATGAAAGCCCTGCAATATTGCTTCCGGTAAAAGGGACAAATGGATAAACATGTTTACTGCCATTCTGCCTGAAATTCGTTTGTTTATTTACGTAATCATGAGGTTACAACCACGCAAATCACTCTGATCAAAGCGGCCAAGCACTTCAAAGGTGCCATCGGAAAACACTCTGCCAAGATCCTGTGTAGAAAGAAATGCACAGGAATGCATGTTGGCAAAGTCAATGATGTTTATTGCTCCTGTTTTCCCTGGTTCCAGGTAGCGGAAAGGATCATTCAGATCGCGGATCATAACCTTCATCCAGGGTGGGGGCTGAAACAGCCCCTGACCTTTCGAATATGCCTGTGAGAGTAATTCGGTCATTCCATATTCTGAATGTATCCGGGAAATCTGAAAACGCGAACATAAAATTTCATGCAGTTCATCTCTGATTATTTCTTTCCTCCGGCCTTTCATTCCGCCGGTTTCCATCACAGTAAGATTATCAGATAACGCAAGTGGGTAACCGGCAGAAAAATCAAGCAGTGCGAAGCTCACTCCAACGAGAATAACCGGCTGTTGGCAATTAGCCAGCCTGCTTATTGCATTTGCGAGTTCTTTATGTTCATAAAGATAGAATCCATTATCGGTGTGATCGCTCAAATCCATCAGCTTACGCACCATGTAGACCAGGCTCGATCCTTCGCGTTCAAGATAGGATGGCAATAATGCAAGAAAACAGTAATCCTTTGGTGACCCATAAGACTTTTCAAAACACTTTTTTAAGCTCTCTTCGTACACCTGAATCCGGTGCACATAATGCTTTGAAACAGCCTGACCCGTTGTTCCGCTACTGCTGAAAATTTTTTCAACCTGCACATTGCCGCACAGCACTTTGTGCGTTTTGAATAACTCCACGGGTAGAAAAGGAATCTCCTCGACCGTACGAATATCGTTTCCTGCCCCAATCAGGTTGCAGAATTTCCTGTAAACCGGATTCATCTCATACTGGTAAGAATAGAAATTCAGGGCTGTTTCCTGAAATCCTGATTCCGTTTGAATGCTAAAAATTTGTCTAATCTCAGGTTTGAATTTACCCATAGCCCTCAAAAATAAAAAAAACAGTACTTTTATGACCCGATAAATATCACTCCTATGCGCTCATTCATCACTGCGTTTATCATTTTTATGTTATTCCTTGCGTCATGTATGAAAGATAAGGAATTTCCCATCGAACCCCAAATTGCTTTCAGAAGTTTTACAAAAGTAGTGATTCCACCCGACAGTATTCCTCAACTATTGATTATGAGTATTTCCTTTACTGATGGAGATGGCGATATCGGACTGGCATCCAGTGACACAATACCTCCTTATGATTTCAATCTGTTCATTGATGTTTATAAAATGATCAACGGGCAAATGGAAATGATCATTTTCCCCGATACCACCGTGAACTTTAATGGAAGAATTCCTATCGTAGCCGAAAATCCCGATAATAAACCGATTGAAGGAGTAATTGAATACAACTTCGATTACCTGTTGATCAGGTCATTTTTATTTAATGATACAGTTGCTTTCGATGTGAGTTTGAAAGACAGGGCATTACATCAAAGTAATAGCATCCGGACACCTGCGCTGGTAGTAAATTGAGGTTATTTCATTGACCAGCCTTTCCCAATACTCATAAATATAGAGTATTTTTGCAGTCAGGTGGATCATGTATTTTTATTCCCCAACTTATTCAATGAGAAAGCCTTACACTGAGAGAAAATATATAATTATTGGTTTTGTCATTGCAGCAGGTATTGCTTTTGCTATCAAACTTTTTCACATTCAGATCATTGACAGCAGTTATAAACTATCAGCCAATAACAACGTATTACGCTATATGACGCAATACCCTGCGCGGGGTTTGATTTACGACCGCGATGGGCAATTGCTGGTTTACAATGAAGCTGCATACGATCTGATGGTGGTTCCCCGCCTTGTTAAAAATATTGATACGGCTGAATTATGCCACATCATAGGAATTGATAAAGAAATCTTCATCCGCAATATAAATCGTGCCAGAAAATATTCATTTTTCAAACCTTCTGTTTTTGAGTCGCAGATTTCACGGGAAACCTATGGATACCTTGAAGAACAACTATATAAATACCCCGGGTTTTTCGTCCAGATACGAACGCTTCGTAAATACCCAAAGCCTATCGCAGCACATACATTAGGTTATATCGGCGAGGTAGGCAACAGGGTGATTGAGAGCAATCCCTATTATAAAATGGGAGATTATATTGGTATAAGCGGTATTGAACGAACTTATGAAGAGGTTCTCAGAGGCAGGAAGGGTGTTAAGATCATGATGGTGGATGTACATAACAGAGAAGTAGGCAGTTACATGGAAGGGAAATTTGACACACTGGCTGAAATGGGTTCAGACCTTCATATTACGCTTGATGCGGACCTTCAGGCTTATGGTGAATTGCTGATGAAAAACAAAAGGGGAAGTATCGTGGCCATTGAACCGGCAACTGGTGAAATCCTTGCCTTGATTAGCAGCCCTGCTTACCATCCCGATCTGATGGTTGGTCGTGCAAGAAATAAAAATTACAACCTGATGTCGGAGGATTCACTTAAACCTTTGTTCAACAGGGCTATGATGGCGACTTACCCACCCGGTTCAACATTCAAGATGGCAAATGCGCTCGTAGCTTTGGAATACGGTACGTTGACACCTCAATCGAGGTACGGATGTGCCGGAAAACAATCACAACCTATACGTTGCAGCCACAGCCATGTTACACCGCTGGCGCTTCGGGATGCCATAGAACATTCATGCAATTCTTACTTTTGGGGCTCCTTCAGGGATTTTATCAGTAGTTCAAGATTTAGAAATATTGCTGATGCGTATCGGCAATGGGCCGAAACAATTCAAAGTTTTGGCCTCGGAAAATCCGTTGGTGCTGATCTTTTTGGAGAGCAATCCGGAAAAATTCCATTACCAGAAGAATACAACAGAATTTACGGAGTAAACAGCTGGCGCGCTCTCACTATCAGATCATTATCTATTGGACAGGGAGAAATACTCCTCACACCTGTTCAGCTTGCAAACATGGCAGTAATTTTCGCCAACAGGGGGTACTATTATCCTCCTCATTTACTAAAAGCCATCGGTACAAGTGACAGCATTAAACCCATGAAGCTCAATAAGATTTATACGAAAGTTCATCAGGAACATTTTACAGCTATTGTTGACGGTATGCACCAGGTTTTCGACGGACCGCATGGAACTGCCCGGTGGTATAGGCTTGATTCTGTTACTATGTGCGGAAAAACGGGAACAGCCGAAAATCCGCATGGTAAAGATCACTCCTTGTTTATTGCTTTCGCTCCAATGGAAAATCCCCAGATAGCAATGGCAGTTGTGGTCGAAAATGCTGGTTTTGGCGCAACCTGGGCAGTACCAATAGCATCACTGATGATGGAAAAGTACCTTAAAGGAGAGGTAGCACGAAAAGAAACAGAAGAACGCATGGTAAACGCAATAATCTATTGAAGTGAGGGAACGTAAGGGCCTTTTTACCGGTATTGACCGGACAATAATTCTGATATACCTGGCATTGGTTTTTACCGGCTGGATCAGTATTTATTCTGCCGTTTACCAGGAAGAACACAGCAGTATCTTTGACATATCGCAAAACTATGGCAAACAACTTATCTGGATCGCCGGTTCATTTTTGCTGGCCATAACGATTTTGCTCATTGATATTAAGTTTTTCCCGGCTTTTTCTTATCTGATTTATGTCCTTGCCATACTAGCACTTGTGGCAGTGTTATTCAAAGGTGCTGTTATATCAGGAAGTAAGTCCTGGTTTCAGATCGGAAGTTTTGCTCTGCAACCCGCTGAAATTGCAAAATATGCTACCTGCCTGGCTATGGCAAAAACATTGAGCAGCAGTTCATTCAACATGAAAACCATCACAGGTAAGGCTATTGCTTTTGGGATCATAGGATTACCGGCAATTCTGATATTCATGCAAAACGACACGGGTTCAGCACTGGTTTTCTCAGCTTTTTTGATCACATTTTACCGCGAGGGGCTATCAGGAAATTTGTTCATTGTGGGATTTATCATAATCATTATCTCTTTGTTAACATTACTCCTGGGACAGACTGCTGTTATTATCGCTGTTGCAGTGGTTGCTGTTGCCGGTATTTTCTTTATAAAGCGTAACATTGGCAGTATTGCAAGAGTATTCTTATTATTTGGGGCAGCGGCTATTTTTATACACACCGTTGAATATTCATTTGAAAACATGCTGCAAACACATCAGAAATCCCGTATCAATGTACTGCTTGGCAAAGAGATTGATTTAAGAGGCGCCGGGTATAATCTGAATCAATCGAAAATTGCCATAGGTTCAGGTGGCTTAACAGGGAAGGGATTCCTTCAGGGTACACAAACCAAGTACAGTTTTGTACCAGAACAAAGTACAGATTTTATTTTTTGCACCATTGGTGAAGAGTGGGGATTTCTGGGAAGCATTGCTGTCATAAGTTTGTATATTACCTTGATAATAAGGCTAATAAAAATGGCCGAGAGGCAACGGTCTGACTTTAGCAGAATTTATGGTTATGGGGTTGCTTCAGTGATTTTCTTCCATTTTACAATAAACATTGGAATGACAATGGGATTGGTTCCGGTGATCGGAATTCCGCTTCCATTTATCAGTTATGGTGGGTCGTCTCTTTGGGCTTTTACCATCATGCTTTTTACATTCATCAAGCAAGACGCCAACAGGTCGGCTTTATTGTGACTTTCCCTGATACGATTGAAATCCCGCCTCATTTTTATTCTGACAAACATCTGAAATAGCTATAAGGCCGTCATATGAGAAAAAAAAGCCAGGCAGAGTGTTAATATCTGTCTGGCTTCAAATGACCCGGGGGGTGATCTCTTAGTAGAACATCATCCTGTTATCCGTTATGTTAGCATTATCTTCAATGGCCTTAACGATTTCACGTGTGACCCTGCTCCTGAAATTATTTGTCAATACTCTGCGTATTCCATTCAGATCATCATCTTTAGGTTCAGTAATAATATATTTATCCACACGAACCAGGTACACCGCCTGTTCTCCTTCGATTGGCTTTGAAAGTTGATTTTCTTCCTGTGCAAATATTTTCCCAATAACCTTGGGTTCCCTGCCATAATTGGGAAGATTCACTGAACTCAAAAGAATATCTTCCAAACTTTCTACCTCAACGCCGAGCGTGGAAGCTATTGCCTGCAAATCGCTGCTTTCTTTCATTGCATCTTCCATGCGCTTTATGATAATTTCAGCTTTCTTTTCGCGGCGGACAAGTGGTTCAATCATACCCTTTGCCAGTTCAAATGGCATAGTTCCCTTTTCCTGTATATTTTTAAGTGAGGCTACCACAAATGCACCATCTACATCGAACGCAGGCGAAACATCGCCAACTTTGGTTTTTTCACTGTACATCCACCTGATAATTTCACGCGGCGCTGTAATTCCCGGAATGTTATTATCCATCGGTTTTACATTGTCGGCACTTCTTTTTGAAAGCCCGGCATCAGTGATGGCTTTTTCAAATGCTGCTGAGGTCTTATTGGTGCTGGCAAACTGACTTGCATTGACATATGTTTCCTGCACTGTACGGGTACTTGGCTCAATCAGCCGGGTCACGGTAGCTACCCTGACTTTGCCGGAAGGTTGTGTTTTTCCGGTGATTTCAACTATATGGAAACCAAACTGGGATTCAACCTGGACAATATCTCCCACTCTGCCATCAAGCACTGCCTGGTTGAATGGATAAACCATCTGGCCATCACGGAACCATCCGAGGTCACCATTTTTTTCGGCTGCTGAAGCATCGTCGGATAGTGTCCTGGCAATTTCAGAAAATTTGCTGCGATTACGCTTAACTTCTGCAAAAATGCTGTCGGCTCTGTTCTTTGCCTGATCCCTGGTTAGGCTGATTTGCTGATTAACTCCTGTTCCCTGATAAGAGACCAGAATGTGGCTTGCCTTCAACGAATCGGGGCGGTTGGCTGATTCAATCAGCTTAGCCATGATATGCTTGCCATCTTCAATGTATGGGGTTACAATGGTTCCAACCGGGGCGTCGAATAATTTCTCTTCAATCTGCGGTGGCAATTCTCCACGCTTAAACCATGTGCTGTCGTAGCGTGTATCGGAAACCGTGTTTACGAAAAGAGGAATATCCTGTACCTGCTGGAACTCATCGTATAATTTATTGAATTCTGCAGCTATTTTTTCCCTGTCTTCTGCTGAGGGTTGTATTTCAAAAATTACATAATCAATTGATCTTGATTGTTCCTGCGTATAACGAAATTTGTTGTTGTCATAAAAACGCTTCATTTCCTGTTCGGTAACATTTGCTTCCTCATCGGGTATAGTTTGGTAACGAAGTGCAATGACCGACAAGTTTGCCTGGCGGTTCTTTGTTTGGAAATCTTTCATTGCCAACACTTCTGGAACATGATAAGCTTTAATGATCAGGTCGCGGTGTTTGTTTGAAAGTTGGTCGTTTTTAACTGCTTTTTCAATATACAGATATCTGTCGCGCATCTGAGGATCAACCTGGTTGAGGTTCTTAAGAAAATTATTAACAGTAGCCGGATCAAAAGCTCCGGTTTGTGGATCTGTGAAACTCTGCCGGATGAAATTATGCGGATTTGGTCCCCGAACCAGGTCGTCAAGTTCTTCAGTTGAGATATTCAAACCCAGCGCTTCGTAATTCTTTCCCATAACAATTTCGCGGATCATTTCTTCCCATGTTGATTGCCTTACACTGAACTGTTCCTGGGCGCTGAGGTTTTCATTTTGTGCATTCTGCCGGCGCATATTAAGGTTTTCTTCGAACCGCTGATTGTAGGCTAAAACAGGAATTTCTTCTCCCTCTACCTCTCCGATATTGATTGATTGATAGCGCGGCCTTGTGGAGAGAAAGTCGCCTAATACAAATGCAGCCAAAGCCACACCAATAATTATAATCAGTAACCCTGAACGTTTTCTGATATCACCAATTAGAGCCATTTCTTATCGTTTTTTAAATGAGTGTGCAAAATTAATAGAAATGTTGAAGCAAAAAGTAAAAATCCCAAAGGAAAAGCGCAATAATGACCAGTTTTATTCAAAAAAGGTATTCTGACAGGTAAATACAGGTGTAAAGATTTTCGGTTTCGTGCAAAGCTATTCACTGTTTGATTCTATATTAAATTTGAGTTTTGGAATATAACCACTTGATAATATGCAAATAAGGGTACTATTGCCATACCTGGTCATGTTTATTTGGAAAGCATCATGCCTGGTCAGAAATCTTTAACTTTACCTGTTCTATTCTTGTGTGGGTTGCATGCAGAATGGTGAATAATAAGTCATCAATTTTTATCTGCTCACCAACGGCAGGTATATCTTCGTGATAATGCAAAACCAAACCGGCAAGTGTTTCGTAATCATCAGATTCCGGTAGCTCAAGCATATATTTCTCGTTCAGATAATCAATTTCGAGGCGTCCGGAAAAAATAAATTCATTGGGTGAAATTTGTTTCTCTGTCTTATCCTCTTTATCATATTCATCATCAATTTCACCAAAAATTTCTTCGATAATGTCTTCCATTGTCACAATTCCTGATGTACCGCCAAACTCATCAACCACCAGGGCTATGCTCTTATGTTGCTGAATGAAAGTTGTGAGGATTTTATTGGCTGTTGTTGTTTCGGGAGCAATAATGATAGGCTTTATTAAAGATTGAATATCGGAAGGCCTTTTGTAAATATCGAAAGCATGCACATACCCGATGATATTGTCAATGCTTCCTCTGTACACCAAAATCCGTGAAAAACCGGTTTCTGCCATCAGGGATACAAGTTTTTCCACAGGCTCATATTCTTCGATGGCAACGATTTCATTTCGTGGCAACATGCATTCGCGAAGCTTAATGTTGTGAAATTCCATTGCATTCTGTATCATCTGGATTTCCTGCTTCACTTCACTCTCGTCCAGCTTCTTACTGTCGAGTTCCTTCATATAATTGTCAAGGTCTACCGGACTGAACTCATATTCTTTTCTCCTGATATTGATACGGAGAATGTACTTAAGGATAAATTCAGAAATTCCCGTAAATAAAAAATTGACCGGATACAACATGTAATAAAACAAGGTAAGAGGGAGTGCGAACAAATTAATGATTGCATTTGCGTTGATCCGGAAAATGATCTTAGGCAGAAATTCAGCAACGATCAGAATAAGCAGGGTTGAAAGTATAGTTTGAAAAAGAAAGACAAAAAAATCGTTGTTAATTACTGTTGGAAGGTTCAATGTCAGTAATAGTTCAAGTTTTTTCCCAATGGCCAGACCATACATCACCAGGGCAATATTATTACCTACCAGGAGTGCGGAAATGAAGTGAGAAGGATTTTTTACAAAATGAGAAACCAGGCGTGCTGAAAAAAGGCCTTTGTTTTTATCCAATTCGATTTTCAGTTTGTTTGAACTTAAAAATGCGATCTCCATACCGGAAAAAAAAGCCGATAAAAGTAAGGCAAAGAGAATAAGAGTATAATTATCCATTAAATGAGGTTGATTTTAATTCCAGAAGAAAAATCAGGGCTGCATGGAGTTCGTTTCGTCCTGAATTTCAAGTTCTCCGGATGTTTTCCTGAGAACCCAGCTATGAAACGATTCATCGGCCTGAAAACCATTTTCTCCATATAATACTTCTGTGGGTGTTGTAATTTTCACAAAGGTATCAGAAAAAATGATTTTTTTATTCTGATCCCAGACCATAAGTTCCGTATTCATTTTTTCTCCTCTATCATGATTGAATACTATAACATTCCTACGGGCTTCCATGAGTTTACGTTTTTCATAGCTGACACCATAGTCAGCTATCAACTCCGATTTCATGTTCATCATTGAATCGTAAAAAACCACATGAAATCCCTCAGGAAATTCCTGGAACGAATCATCGCCGGAAAAATACGTGGCCATAGGGGCCTTGAGTATAAACTGCGGGTTGCCTTTCTCGCTGTAATAAACCTCAATATTATACGATATCATTACCGGAAGTGTGTCCTGACGTGTGATTTCATTTACCAGATCCATATCGTTTTCACAAGAAAAAAGCATTACCGCGATGATAGCGATAATGCTGTAAGTTACTGTTTGCCTGAAATTACGTCCCGAGTGGGAATAAGAATCCATTTTCAAATGAAACGATTTAATTACATTTTATCTGGCAGGCCGCACCGTTGTATTTTCGTTTATCCAACATTCAACCCGGAATGAATCGCCTTCAGCATATCCGTGAAAGAAGACTGTTTCAGCGGAAGGAAAATATTTTGAATAAAGATTTATGCGTTGTGTAGCCTCTTCAACCACTGTAGAGTCAGTCCGTCTGGCCTCAGCATATTTATCAACCGCTGCCCAGTAAACTGCATTGGTTGTAAGTTCGTTCGAACCACATTCCCTGGAACTGGCTGCATAAAGATCGCCTATCAGTATGTAGGGATGCCCATCTCCTGGTCTTGCCTGTATGGCTTTCAGTGCCGACTCGCGTGCTTTCAGCAGATTGCCTGTTTCCTTGAAAGAAGTAGCAAGCAACAACAATCCATCTGCCCTGTCAGCCGGACTTTCCAATTTTTCAGATTCTCTCAGAAATTCAATAGATTTTGCGAATTCCTTATTCCGAAAATACATCTTGCCAATACCATAAGCAGAAGCAGGTGAAGGATCCAGCTCATATGCTTTAAGGGTTGTGCTTAAATAAAGGGGAGCATCAGTACAACCTTTGCGGTCAAAAAGTTTGATGACTTTGTAAAGAAGTTCCAGATCGTTGGGGGTTTCATTGATTTTTTTGGTGAAAATGGTTATCAGATCATCACAGGAAGCGTAGGGTTCAAGCGTTTGTTCAATAAAACCTCTGATATTTTCCCACACAGAAACCTGTTGCTGATTTCCCTGTAACTGCCCGACATTGAAGTCAATGATTGCAATCAACTTTTCATAAATCTCAAAAAAGTTTTCCCGGCTGATTTTTTCATCACGTACCATTCTTTCGGCATATCTGAAATACTGGGCTATTACGGCAGCTTCACTTTCATTTCCTGACAATTCAACCGATTGACGAAACATAGCATACAATTCCTCATTGGCGTTGGGCCGGTAAGTGATCAGATTCAATCCTTTGCGTCCCAATACAAAACCTTCCCTTCCAAAAGCACGAATGCGCTGATCGTACACCATCATTAAGGTATCTACATATTTTTCTTTCCTGGTGGGATCATTTTCTTTTCCTATCAAATACTCAACAATAGAAACCCCGTCAAGGTAAGTATTCTGGCTGGCAAGAGGGCAATTGAGGAAAACCCATCTCCAGGGTTTTACAGCTTCTTCTATGACAGTACCGGTTCCTCCTCCCTGTTTCCACTGCCTGAAGAACTCACGGTAGAGCGATAGGTTCACTACACATGTTGCACTGTCTTCTCCAAATTTTGGCCCGGTAATCTGCTGGTATTTCTCAACTGAAGTTCCCTGGGCGTGGGCAGAACCAGACATAGCAAAACCAAACAGTAAACTCACTGCCAAAACTAAAACGCTTTCTCTCATCATTGTTTTCATTTTTGAATATATTATCGTGAATAAAAATACCTCATTGAATATCACTGAGCACTGTTTTATTAAAAATATTTTCTTTGCTCAAACCATCGGTCCATTACCGAAAAACCCAGTGAAAATTTAAAGAACGATTCCCTGATCAAACTCTTCCGTGTCGTTCCCCTGCTTCCTATTTCAAACCCAAGATTAATGGTTGACTTTGTCCTTATCAATGGTAATCCGGTTCCAAAACTAATGCCAAATTCATTGAGTTGGGTGTCATTAAGCTCAACATATGTTTGGGAATACCTGATCCCAAAGCGGTAATGAATTTTCTTCCAATAAGGAGAAATGGTGGTATAAACCGGAAGTATCTGTGCTCCAATTGAAACACCCATACTATTTCTGAGAGAATCGCTACGGTCGAACAAAGTATAATTCTCCCAGTTCTGCCATGAATAATCCGCCATAATCAGCCACCTGTTCGATTTTTGAAGCATTACTCCGGCACCAAAATCAGCAGGTATGACCATACTGCCCTTTACTTTTTCGGTGTCGGTAAGGGTATCTGTGGTATTGTCAATAAGGGAAGATCCGGTAAAAAAGTTGTAAGTCAACACCTTACCTTTAACATTAATACTTACTTCAGGATTGTAGGTCAGGCCTAAGGTAAGTTGATATAAATCATTCAGGTTTTTTCTGTATTGCAGGCCGGTATTGATCTTTAAGTCTGAAACTGAAGTAGTATTCAAAATGCGGGTTCCAATCATGAATGCAGAATCAGGAAAGGAAAGACTGCGATTATTTTCAAGTGTTCCAAACAGATACACCAGGTTGAATCCGGCAGAAATGTTCTTTCCCAAACCAAACGAATTACCCCAGTAGACCTGATGAATTCCTCCAGAACCCTCATAAATTTGCTGCGTTTTACCAGTTTGTGCATCAATTCTGGTATCAACTACCTTGTAGCCCAAACTCGAGTAAGGTAAAAGGCCAAAACTTGATTTCCAGTATCCGGTAACGGGGAAGCCCAACAGCAGATAACCCAATGTTGCATAATTACTGCTTTGGTTTAAGGTTTCTGTTTTTAACCTTGAAAACTTATTGAAAAGACCCGCTTCAAATACAAATGATTTGCGATCAATGGCATGATAGGAGGCAGGGTTGCCAAAATTCACGATTGAAGGGCTTTTTAATGCAGCACTGCCACCTCCCATAGCCATGATCGATGGATTACTTGTGAATTGTAAATCTCCAACTCCAAAACGGGAATACGGCGAACTGATCCTGGTTTGAGCGCTTGCCAAGTTTACGGCAAACATACCGAAAACCAGTAAAACTGTTAACTTAAGTGAACCTGTTGTTTTCAATATTGTAATTCAATATAATGTGTAATCCTTCTAGCACCGGATTTGGGAGTGCAAAGATGCTATTTTTTAATCTTTTATGCAAAAATTTGCTGTCCCCTCCTCCAAAAACAACTATTAATCCCGGATGTATAGTCCTGTATCTTTCAATAACACCATCAATTTCCGCCACTATTCCATTGATTACACCTGAGCTTATTGATTCCTCCGTAGTAGTGCCGGTCAGGTATGTAATATTTTGTTTTTCTACTAACGGCAGCTTCCCGGTAAAAGTGTTAAGCGCCTTATATCTCATATTTATTCCCGGTGAGATAGCACCCCCATAAAACTCGCCTGATGCTGAAACATAATCCATCGTAACAGCAGTACCGGCATCAATGACCAACAGGTCACGTTCCGGAAAATGATTCCATGCGCCAACGGCGGCTGCAATGCGGTCTTTACCAAGAGTCTCAGGGGTTTTATAAAGGTTGATGATAGGTATTGCGGTTTGGGTGTCAAAAAACAGTGTTCTGAAATGGTCAGTTAAGACTTTTTCCAGGGTAAAAGGAAAATCAACCACGCTGGAAACAATACAATAACTTCCGGATATCATACTCAGAAGATATTTCGATAGACGATGGAAAGCCCCTGTCCTGAAGGTTTTGAGCGAAAGCAGTGCGAGGCCTTCAAATACAGCCACTTTTACCAGTGTGTTTCCCAGGTCAACAACAATTTTCAACTCCTTGTTTTCTGCCATTTTACCATTGTAAAATTCAGGGTTGCAAAAGTAATATATTGTATGTATCCAATGTTGCGAATTGCGCACTTGTGGTTTTATATATTGAAATATAGAGATTTAACAGCTACTTGCACCTCCTGCAGAAGGTAAAGTGAGACAGAACCTGCCAGAAACAGGCAAAATTTTTCGCTTTGATGCGTACTTCTGTTTTCTGATTTAAAATTCTTGTTATCTTTGCGGCCTCAAAAAACGGTACCATAGCTCAGCAGGTAGAGCAACGGACTGAAAATCCGTGTGTCACTGGTTCGACTCCAGTTGGTACCACAGCAAAAAGCCCCATCAACCGGGGCTATTCTTTTTTTGGTTAATATGATTGGGTGTTCTGGGATGTCTTTAACGAGCCAAAGTCCTAATCGCATAGCTATGCTTGCCATAATTCCTTACAAAATCAAACCCTGGCAGGATCATTTGGTTATTGAAATCTGCCAGGGTTGGATGAAAAGAATCATTACACTAGGAAACCTGTTTTACTTCTGCCTATATTTGTTCATTAATCTTTTAATCAACAATTATATATACTAAATTTAGTAAACCAGGTATTTGCCTTTGGAGTCCCGGAATAAAACGGATGTCGCCTGAATTCATTCCGACTTATTAAAAACCGGATGTCTCCAAAACAGGGTATCCGGTTTTAGTTCTTAAAGCTGTTTTAGATCATTTTCCTGAATCGGATCACAATAAAGGTAACTGCAAACAGGATCCCAAGATATAACGCCCAATTGGAAAGAGGTACCGGCGGAGGGGCATTGGGGTCAACAACTGAAAAACTTCCCCCTTTGAAAAACACCCATGAATCGCCGAATCTGTCCTGGCCATCAGCTATTGCAATCTTGATTGTATTTGTAACGCCCGGATTAACAGATGCAATTCCTGTTAAAACAGTTGTTAAACCATTGGCCTGAATATTGAAGGGGTAGGGTGCACATCCGTTATCACGAAAAAACTGCGGATTTGTTCCATTTGCCGGATTACCACAAGTATTACAAGATGCCAGTCCATAATTTATATTCCTGATACTAACTGGGAAATTAGTTCCGGGAACAAGTGCAATATTGCTGCCATTTACAAAAATACCAACTATATCATCGTAAAAAGTGTTCGGGAATACCCTGGCGCTATATTCTGTTGAGGTAAACACATACTGAATGTATACCGTATTTTCAGTGGGCACAAAGTCAAACTGTAACCAGGAAGCATTATGGGTAAAGATTGCACCCGATAGTGCGGTTAACTGAGGATCGCCGGGTAGTCCATTGTTTTTGTTTATTAAACATATGGTATTAGGGCCAACAACATCTCCTGCCCTGCCTGTTGAAAGCACTATGCCCTCATTAAACCCAAGAGGGACACAGTCAGCATTTGAAAAAAGCCCCATAGAGGCTAAGGAAGCGTCGCCGAGAACTCCCTGATAAGACACGTTGCTGTAACTAATTCCAGGACCGATGATCGCTTCAATAAGATCGTTGACAGTTACGGCAGTTCCGTCAGCCCCAGTTATTGAGAGACAGCGGCTTTGCAGGATTTCCTCCATGGTTTTGGAAGGAGTTTCCCTCAGGTCTTCAGCAATTGCTGTCGCCATTGCAAAGTTTAATAGAATAATTAAGAATTTTTTCATTGTCAGATAATTTTGGTGTAACATTTAAAAAACAAAAAAAACAACCTACAGTATCACTCACGTGATTATATTTAATGTATGATCAGTTTTTCAACGCCAGTTTGATTATCCACCATTACCCTTACAAGGTAAATGCCTTTTGGATAGCCTGACAGGTCGAACATGAATGTTTTCCTTAAAGGGAGTTTTTCGATCAGCAACCTTTCTCCCATCATCCCCAGAATCTCAAATGTGACTGTATCAGATTCTTCAACCTGCTTCAAATGAAAGTTTACCTGACCTGTGGTTGGATTTGGGAAAACTTCGAACATTGTTCCCGCTTTAGCAGGAAATATTATATTTGCTGGTGTAGTTTGCTGATCTCGTGTCGAAATAATGGATGTAGCCTTGGTGCAATAAGAAATGCTTGTCATGATGCCTGCATGAAAACTGGCTCCTGATGCAATATGTAATCCTTCTCCAAGAAAAATAGCGGATCCGGCTTTCAGATCGGCAGTGCCCCCGTTAAAAATATCAAAGAGTGTAGCTTCGATGCTGATCCCAGCTTTGAACTCTGCCAGATCTCCTGCTTCCACATTAGCATTGGTAATAGTAATTGTTTCCATCGCATCATAGCACGCATCAAGTTGTCCGTTTAAGACGATATGTTGAGGAATTGTCGCATGATTCATCCCTGCAAATTCATCAGCACCTACATCAGGTGCTGTTGCCGGACTCAGTGGATTGTTTGGATAGCCGGGGTTTGGGAAGCGAGGTTGGTTGTCAAAATCTGTGGTTATGTTAATCGGGGTAGTTAAAATGGTTCCGCCGCTTTCGCACAGCGTAGCCTCGCTTACATCAACATGGAGGTCATACGGCAATGAGGTAACATTAATAAATGCAGTGTTTTCGGAGAATGAATTGGTTTCACGGGGAAATACAAAAGTCTTGAAAGCTTCTATGTCTTTAATGGTATCTGAAGGGCTCAGATAGATTATATGTTCAGCTTTTGAACCATCTGTGTAATAGTTATTATTACCTGAAGTAAGGGCATAGTTACCCAGTACGCTACCACCATTCCTTATTATCGTGGAAACTCCCACACCAGTGGGGATGGTTTTATTAATAACAAGGTTATTCCTGAGATCAAGCGGTGGGGATGAAGGATCAATCCAGATTCCCTGCGATCCAAAGTTGGCTTCTGTAGAAGTTCCGTCCAGGTATATGGTGTTGTTGTAGAATCCAATAAAAGACCCAATACCGCTGTAAAAACCAATCACATTACCAGGTGTTTTTCCGTCCCTTACATACAGTTCGCTGATGAAGTTGTTGTAGATATAAACAATGGAATTAGCGGAATTATGTTGAATGCCTTTTATTTGCCCGATTCCTAAAAAGGTATTTGCCAATGAAATATTACGTATTCTGTTGTTGTAAATGTGCGTGTTGGGTCCATTGGCATTATGAAGAGCAGTAAAACTATATACCGTGCCACTGATGTTTTCGACGATGTTGTTGAAGATGTACTTTTCATTACCGATGTGGGCATTTGTAATACCAAAGCAATTACCCAGGTAAGAATAGGCTATATTATTGGATATCAGGTTGTCGTGCAGGTTTAGTATTTTGGTCTGCCCGGTTGTTAAAAGAAAATTGACAAGAGGACCTGCGGTAGTATTGGTGGATCGTCTTTGATTTTGAGTTATTATGTTGTTGTTCACATTCATTGTTCCCGTCTGGGCAAGACCTGTGGGCCTCATGTTCTGCATGTATATGTAATAAATCAAACCGGAAGAATTGGCAACCGGAGATCCTACAGAATTATTTGTTACAATATTGCCATAGCAGTTAAGATTTAAAGCGCTTGACCAAGCGTAAAGATATACCACATTGCCACTTGTATGATTCAGGAAAGTATTGTTTGAAATTACATTGTTGTAGATGTTGATTGTATTAGTGGTACCATCTTTTCCAAAATTGTTAATGTAAATGCCGTAAAACATTCCCGTATTGGTCATTTCAATGCTTACGGTGTTACCATATACATCCAGATTAGCATTTGAAGCACTCAACAGGTTCATTGCATAAATCCTGCCGGTAGTCAGGTCAACTGATCCGGTAAACAGATTGTTGGCCAGTTCAAGATCATTCTGGGCAGTAGCATTTATTCCATAGGTATAAACGGTTGTACCTCCTGTTCCCAACCCGGTAAAGGTATTCTGGCCATCTTTTCCCACCTCATTTCCTTGATCGTAAAAAGCAAAAGGCACAATCGTATCGTCAAAACCTGTCAGGTTGATACCGCTGTAGCAGTTCACAAAATTGAGATTGTAAAACTTATTGTATGAGTTGGTACCCCTTACATCAGTAACAGCAAGTGGTGTACCAGGAGCCAGATAGTTCCAGTTAACGACGTTGATTCCATATGCATTTGGATTGCTGCTTAGTGTGAGGGTTGAATTTTTTATGATGTTGTGCTGTGATCCGTTTGTTCCCGATGTCCTCATCAAAGCAAAAGCATATTCCATCTTTTGTGTGTTGTCGAGGTTCAGCGGATTTTCCTGTACGTCAATGCCATCAAAGGTGATGTAGTCGCTTCCTGCAAGGCAGAATACGTAGTCAAAATTTCCAACACCGGGCGAAGCGGCAGTTATCAGCGGATTATTACCTCTTCCTGCTTTGCGAAAAGCAATTTGATCTTCTGCTGTGCCGGTGGCCGTAATCAAGCCATCGGTGAGATTTTGGAAAGTTTCTGTATAGTTAGCGGCTATATGAAAAGCGACTCCATCCCGGCCCACGCCCAAAGCATTGATTGCTCCAATGGCAGAGGCTATTGTGGGATAATCGCCGGGTATGTACTTTACACCTGAAATTTGCCCTGTCATGGAATGACCGATGAATAACGCTGTTAAAAACATCATTAGACTTTTCAATTTGTTGGATCGCTCTTTCATTGTAATAAGATTTTGGTTTATTATTGTGATTAAAATATTGTTTTAAATATACTTATACAATAAATTATTCCACTTTGCCATCCGATTTATCTTTACTAAACCGTGAGGCGAGCCTTTTTAGGATCATTGTATTTTCGGTAATTTTGGATATGACATCATCAGGGTTTTGTGCCTTTTTTTTTTCTTTTGGTATTGTTTTCGTGATATTCTTTTTTTTATACATGACGGTAAAAATTTTCGACAAAGCTAAATGCACAAATACCTGAGACCAAATTTTCGGGTACATAAAAACTACGACTTGAAACAAAAAAGTGTACGACAATGATGACACAATGCCTTGTAAGTCATTGCATTTAAACAAGATAAAAGATTGAATAAATGCCTGAGATGAATTATTAAAGCGAACTTAGGAATGTAGTTATTGAAACGCTTGAATTAGTAAGGCACAGTTGTTTTCGGAGTCTGGTTCGACCCTGTTCTATTGCCCGAAGGCTTTGCCCGGTGATGGAGGAAATTTCTTTCGTGGTCATATCGAGAAGAAGAAA
Organism: uncultured Bacteroidales bacterium; assembly: GCA_964419945.1. Lineage (GTDB taxonomy): Bacteria > Bacteroidota > Bacteroidia > Bacteroidales > JAAYJT01 > JAAYJT01. The sequence continues at coordinate 28,000 of CAYQRU010000023.1, forward strand.
GGCACACAAACGCTTCTCATTGATGGTAAGGTAAGGGTTGATTTTATACAATTTTTTATAAAACTCGCTGTGCACCTCGGTAAATCTCATTTCAAACTCTTTCCAGGCCAGTTCGTTTTTGTCTTTCTCCAGATCGTCAATAATGCTTGAGACTACCTGTTGATTCTCCCGCTTGAAATTGGACATGCGTTCTTTAAGGGTTTTGATGAGGTTTATTTTACGTTCATTGATCCTTACCATGTTCAGCGCCTGCGAGGCAAGTTCTCTGTTCAGCCGCTCAAGTTTTATTTCCTGGATATTTTTCGAAAGCTGCTCGTTTTTTATCTTGATCCGTTGCCTTTGAATAAACATAAAAAGAGCAAACAAACCCATGCCAAGTACTATCAATGAGCCGAAAAACAGCAGTCGCATCCGGCGCTGTTTGTGTTCGTGTTCCTGCTGCAGTTGTTTGAAGTTATAGCGCATCTCCATGGCCAGCAGGTTTTGATCGGCAACAGCTTTCTCATTGATATCGCGCAGACGGAGGTATTGCTCCAGTATTGCATGTGAAGAGTCGTGATTTCCCATCTCTTTGTGGATTTTGTAAAGATCAAAAAGCAATTTGATCCTGAACTCCGGCAAAAATTTGAAAGCTGTATCCTGGTTGGCAATATTGAAATGATGTAATGCCTGTTCCGAATTACCTTTCTTTTGGTAAAGAACACCCAGGTTGGCATGTACCACCGATCGGGAGTAAGTTGGCGGTGAAAACGGGCTTATACTGTCAAGCAAGCGTAAAGCATCAAGCGAATTGCTTTCTGCTACATCAAACTCCCCGTTTTCGATCTGAAAACTTGCAAGATTGCTCAGGTTGTAAATATAGAGCATAGTGTTATTGGACTTCTTATTCATCGCCAGCTCCTTATCCAGGTAGTATTTTGCGCTATCTAACTCACTTTTTCTTAAATAATACACACTCATGTGGTGATAATCAATGGAAAGGTCGTCAAAATTGTTTCTCACCGTGTTGATGTTAACTGACTTATCAAAGTACTCTTTGGCTTTTGACAGATTTCCTCTTTCAAGGTAGAGATTACCAATATTGATCAGCGATTTTGAATACATGGCTGTGTCAGCGGCTTCAAGGCTTTTTTGAGAGCACTTCAGGAAATAATCGAGAGCCGCATCCGAATTGTTGATCCTGAAATTAAATTTGCCAAAATAGAAATTAACCAGTGCCTCTGAACCAGGGTCGTCTGCTCTTTTTAAGGTCTGTTGAGCCATGTTCAGCATTTCAAGTGCTTCCGCATTTTTGAAATTCGACATGTAAATCCTCGAGGAAGTAATGGCCAGTTGGATTACCCCCTCAGGATAATTGATGGAATCGCTTATTTCTATGAGCCTGCTGATTTTCGCAATTTTTAATGAATCGAAGGTGAGATCCTTGCTCAGCCCGTTGTTTAAACTGTCAATCATGAGCCTGAGATGCACAGTTTCAGGACTCTTAAGTCTTACGCAGGAAACAAAACCAGGAAGAAACAAAAGTATAACCAGGAAAAGAATAATGATCGATGAACAGTATGAAACAGTATGAAGCGAAAACTTCAACTTGCTCAATTCTTTAGCAATCATCAATCCTAATTTTTTAGGCAAAATTAGCCATAATAGCTTAATTCAGGATAAGTGGGTAATCTTTGCCTCCTAAAAAATAATCGGTTAATATCAAATAAGGATTGTATTGAAAAATATGGTTTAGGTATCTTTTCGGTTAACTCTGAGCAGATGCATGTTTTTTGTATAGTGACTTTTATATCAAAACCATAAGCTGAGCAGATCCGGGCAATCGTTATTCGGTGATTGCATATAGGGTAAAATATCCTAAATCAGGAGTTTGTAGCAAAATTCTGATTATATTTTTCTTGAGAGCCAGCCTGTTCAGCACGCTGTTCCTCATCATTTGAAGGGGATTCTTCGTGGTGCTTTTTGAAAAATTTTTTCTGGAACACGATTAAAATGCCAACACCTATTGTGATGGAGGAATCGGCGATGTTAAAAACAGGCCGGAAAAAAATAAAATCGCTTGATCCCCAGAATGGAAACCAATCGGGGTAGTTCCCCCTGATGATCGGAAAGTACAACATGTCCACCACCTTGCCGTAAAAAACAGGTGCATATCCTCCTGATTCGGGCAGAAAACGACCGGTTTCGAAAAATGTGCTGGGTCCGAACAGCATGCCGTAAAATACGCTGTCAATAATATTTCCGACGGCTCCGGCAAATATCATGGAAATGCTTACCAATAGGAGCGGATGTGCGTTTTTGTAAGTAAGACGGTAAAGATAAATGAAAATGAAAATCGCTGCAACTATCCTGAATAAAGTGAGAAAGAGTTTCCCATGATCTCCGGCAAACTCCATTCCAAAAGCCATTCCCGGATTTTCGGTAAAATGAATGATAAACCAGTTACCTATTACCCTGATTTCCTGCCCCAGGGTCATGTTTGTTTTAATCCAGAATTTTGAAGCCTGGTCGAGAAGCAGAATCAGAAAGATAAGAAAAAGTGGTTTTTTCAAAGGATGTAATTGTTAGGAATGTTCATAGCTTACCCCTGATCAGTCAGACCTGATGTAATATAATCCAGGTTTGCTGATTGTTTATAAAGCCAGTGTTCAGATTTTCACAAGTTTTGATTGAGCTTTGCTTCGATACTTAATGTAGCATGTGGTACGCTGCGCAAACGTTCTTTGGCGATAAGCTTCCCTGTTGCCCTGCAAATCCCATACGTTTTGTTTTCAATACGGATAAGGGCTGCCTCGAGTGATTTGATAAACTTATCCTGGCGGGCTGCCAAACGACTGTTTTCTTCTTTCGATAGCACCTGGTAACCTTCTTCCAACACCTTGAAAGTAGGCGATGTATCGTTTATGTCGTTCTCGTTGTTAAAAGTATAGGCCTCGGTAAGCATCTTAAGATCACGACGTGCCTTCTCCAGTTTATTCAGAATAATCTGCCTGAACTCATCAAGTTCTTCATCTGAATAGCGGGTTTTTGTTACTTCTTCCTTCATATTTCAATTCCTCCACTTGGATTAATGCTTTTCGCAAAGCGGTTTATCTGGTTGATTTACCTACCAAAATATATGTCGAGATATCATCGGTGAGTTCAACCAGTATCTTATTATCGTTAAAAATAGTATCGTAAAGCTCCAGTTTTTCGGCTAAGGTTTCCGAGCAAATATATGAATAATTGTTTTGAATGGCTGTTATGAGACCGTTATTTTTTTCGATCGCAAGGTGGATCGTGTCAGTAACTTCAAAACCATTGTCTTTTCTGAGGTTCTGAATACGGTTAATCAATTCACGTGCAATACCTTCTTCTTGAAGTTTTTCGGTGATTGTAATATCCAGCGCCACGGTAAGCATACCAAGATTGCTGACAACCCAGCCGGGAATATCTTCGGTGACGATTTCCACATCATCAGTTGTCAGCTCAATTTCCTGGTTTTCTATCATCATTTTGTATGAACCGCTGGCTTCGATGGCCTGAATTTCCTGCTGCCCAAAGCCGGCAATGGCGGCGGCAATGGATTTCATCAGTTTTCCGAACCGGGGGCCGAGAGTCTTAAAATTGGGTTTGATTTTCTTAACCAGCAAACCGTTGTCTTCGTTCAGAAATTCAATTTCTTTCACGTTAACTTCGCTGAGAATTAGCGCTTTCATTGAATCAACCCGGTTTTTGAACTGCTCGTCCGATACCGGGATCATCACTTTGTTCAGCGGTTGCCTTACCCGGATGTTGGTTCGTTTACGCAGCGAAAGGACCATGGAAGAAATTTTCTGGGCCAGTTGCATGCGCTCTTCCAGTTCTTTGTCAATTACGCTTGCATCAAAGGATGGGAAATCGGTGAGGTGAACCGATTCAGCAGGTTTTCTTTGGGTCACATGGTTCAGATCCAAAAATAGCTTGTCCATGAAAAATGGTGCAATCGGACAAGCCAGCCGGGCGATGGTTTCGAGGCAGCGGTAAAGGGTCTGATAGGCAGAAATTTTATCTTCGCTGTATTCGCCTTTCCAAAACCTGCGGCGCGAAAGGCGCACATACCAGTTGCTCAAGTGTTCATCCACGAAATCCTGGATGGCGCGGCCGGTGCGGGTGGGTTCGTAATCGTTGAAACAATCATCTACAAATTGCACCAGTGTGTTGAGTTCGGATAAGATCCAGCGGTCAATTTCCGGGCGCCGCCCGTAGGGAACTTCTTCCTCTGCATAACTGAAGCCGTCAATATTGGCGTAGAGTGCAAAGAAATTATAGGTGTTGTAAAGTGTTCCGAAAAATTTGCGCTGAACCTCTGCAACGCCTTCAATATCAAACTTGAGGTTATCCCAAGGCTGGGAGTTGGTAAGCATATACCAACGGGTAGCATCAGCTCCGTACTTTTCAATAGTTTCAAACGGATCAACGGCATTGCCGAGGCGCTTCGACATTTTATTACCGAGTTTGTCAAGCACCAGGCCGTTCGAAACCACAGTTTTAAACGAAACATTGTCGAAAACCATAGTTGCAATAGCATGAAGAGTGAAGAACCAGCCACGTGTCTGATCAACACCTTCAGCAATAAAATCGGCGGGAAAATATTCTTCGAGTTCCTCGCCATGCTCAAAAGGATAATGGAACTGAGCATAGGGCATGGCCCCTGAATCAAACCAAACATCAATCAAATCTGCTTCACGACGCATAGATTTGCCAGATGGCGAAACAAGAATGATGTCATCAACATAAGGACGGTGAAGGTCGAAACTTTGATAATTTTCGCCGGACATATCATCCGGATTGAACCTGGCCAGGGGATTATCAGTCATTAATCCGGCCGCAACAGCTTTGTCAATTTCGGTTTTTAACTGTTTTACTGAACCTATACAAATTTGTTCGCTACCATCATCGCTGGTCCATACCGGTAATGGTGTTCCCCAGAAGCGTGAGCGGCTGAGATTCCAATCCACCAGGTTTTCAAGCCAGTTACCAAATCGGCCTGTGCCAGTGGCTTCGGGTTTCCAGTTAATGGTTTTATTCAGCTCGATCATTCGATCCTTAAACGCAGTGGTTTTTATGAACCATGCATCGAGTGGGTAATATAAAATGGGTTTGTCGGTACGCCAGCAGTGGGGATAAGAGTGTTCGTATTTTTCGGCTTTGAACGCCCTGTTCTCCTTTTTCAATTTTACAACGATATCAATGTCTACGCTATCATCCTTTGATGGATCGTGATTGGGATCATATTCGGCTTTTACATAACGGCCGGCAAATTCGCCCATAGCTTCGGTGAAACGTCCCTTTTTATCAACCAGAGTCAGAGAACCAAGGCCAAATTGTTTACCGGTGCGGAAGTCGTCGGCACCAAAACTGGGTGCAATATGAACTACACCGGTACCATCTTCGGTAGATACAAAATCACCGGCTACAACGATAAAAGCATCTCCGGTTTCTGGCTGTGCATAGGGTAGAAGTTGCTCGTACCTGATACCTTCCAGTTTTTCGCCGGGAAATTCGCCAGCGATTTCAAAAGGAATATTTTTTTGTCCTGGTTCATAATCCACGAGGCTCAGGCCTGTATTTTTTTCGGGGAAAAACCTGCCTGCCAAATCTTTGGCCAGGATTACAGTAACAGGAAGATGTGTATAAGGATTGAAGGTTTTTATTTTCTGATAGGTGATGTTCCGGCCTATGGCCAGGGCAGTATTGCTTGGCAGGGTCCATGGGGTGGTAGTCCAGGCCAGCACAAACACTTCGCCAAATGCGTTTTCAAAAAGAAACCCGCTTTGCACATTGCGTATCACTTTAAACTGTGCTGTAACCGTATTATCCTTTACATCACGGTAGCAACCAGGCTGGTTTAGTTCATGCGTGCTCAGACCTGTTCCGGCAGCGGGTGAATAAGGTTGAATTGAATACCCTTTGTAAAGCAATCCTTTTTCGTAAAGTTTTGCCAGCAGGTACCATACGGATTCTATATACTTGTTCTCAAAAGTGATATACGGATTATCCAGGTCAACCCAGTAGCCTATCTTTCGTGTGAGGTCATCCCAGAGGTCTTTATATTTCATAACTTCCTGACGGCACTGGTTATTGAATTCAGTAACAGAAATCTTTCTGCCAATGTCGTCTTTAGTTATACCAAGGGTTTTCTCAACCGCCATTTCGATGGGCAAACCGTGTGTATCCCACCCGGCCTTACGGGCAACATGAAAACCTTTCATGGTTTTATACCGGCAGAAAATATCTTTGATGGCGCGGGCCATTACATGATGGATGCCAGGTATGCCATTAGCCGAAGGGGGGCCTTCATAAAACACGAAGGGTGTGTGATGCTCACGAATTTCAAGGCTTTTTTCAAATATCTTGTGTTCTTCCCAATATGAAAGAATGTCCTTGCCAATGCCGGTAAGACTTAATTGCTTGTATTCCTTATATCTCCGGTTCATTTAATGTGGTCTTTGACCTGATTTGTAAATAGTTTGCAAAAGTAGTAAAAATACCTCTCGCAAAGGCAAGTTGTTATAGCCTGAAAAGTGGTCATGT